>DASUEL010000278.1:0-2943 GCA_036275095.1 Bdellovibrionales bacterium | reverse complement strand
GAGCGCGAGAACTCCGGTGTCGGTGTTCGGAAGGTGAACGTAGGTTTGAATGCCGCGCTTGTTCTTCGCGAAGTAACAAAGGCCGCGGTGCTGGAGAACTTTCGAAACGAGATCTTTACCGTTTTTCGAGACAGTCAGCGTACAGGCTTCAGTCAGTGTGAGCTCATATCCCTTCAGCAGGATTTGCTCGACGTCGGCAGGCGGGCGCGTGGGCTCAGGCGTCGTGGCGCACGAAACAGCCAAAAAGCAGGCGGACAAAATGACGACGAAAGCGTTGTAACTCAACGTTGGCCTCACTCACGGCACTCGTGTTAATCGCGGCAGTGTTTTTTGACAATATCGAGTAATCGGTCAATGTCGACAGGTTTCGTTACAACCTCATCGACGAGCTGAGAAGCGGCCTCGCGCTGACCCGCGGCCGTGAGCAGAATGACCGGGGTTTCGGCTTTGACCTCAGGCTTTTCTTTTATGAGGGTCCTGAGAAAGCCGTAGCCGTCGAGCACGGGCATCATCAGATCGAGAAGCACAAGGCACGGCGTGATGGACTCCAGTTTCTTGAGGCCCTCGAGGCCGTTTTCGGCGGTCACCACGTCATGCCCTTCGAGCTCCAGAAGCTCCTTGAGCCCGTTACGGATGGACGGGTCATCTTCTACGATCAAGATGGGTTCGCGGCTGCTCTGCATAAGCTAATTTTAATACCCGTTTCCCCCGCCCGAACCCAGATAATTTTTCAACGCAATCATGGAGCGATGGAGCGCCGCATGCTCATCGAGTAAAGTGACGCCATTCTACTTAAAGGAGCTGAGAATGAAACAAATTGTATTTAGCGTCCTGATTCTACTGGTAACGCAGGTGAGCTTCGCCAACGACTATCTCGAAGGATTGAGCGAGCGTGATTGCCCGGGCCTGAAAATCGTCCGAAATATGGCGATTTGCACGAAAGTTCCCGGTGTCGACGAAGTCCTTAAGACGCGCCTGACCCGCGGAGATAGCCTTGACCGCATCCCCCGCAAAGTGCAGTTCAAAGGAGCCGTCGACCTTGGCCTGATCCCCGATGCCGACACTGACACGATCTATGTGTACCCGAACGTACTGCGCTCGGCCGGCTCGTTGGTGGGCTACTTGATCGTCGAAGGCGTCGCCAACAACGAAATGGGCGTGCGCTTTCAGGTCACGACCCGTTACAACGCCCAAGGGCGGCTGGTTTCCGTTACGGTCCGCGAACTGTAGAATAGACATGAACAATCAGGCCCCGTCCCGTCTAAAGAACGTCTTCTTCAAGGTCGTTTTGCCGCTCATCGTGCTCTCACCGATCTTCGGTTATTTCACGTTCGGGCTGGTCGAGACGGGTGCGTTTCGCCCGATCTCGCCCCGTTTCGACGGCACCTGCAAGGAGGCGGGCCCCATCAAAGGCGCGGAAGACATCGAGCGGCTCGGGTCGGGGCTGCTGATCGCGGCCGCCGACAACCGCCCTGAGCGCCCCGGCGACAAAACAGAAAGTGGCGCGCTTTACAAACTCGGGGCCGACGGCTCCGGTTTGGCCCGCATTACTGACGAGCTCCCTTTCGAATTTCACCCGCACGGGCTCGGCGTTTATGAGAGTGGCGGGACGGCATGGCTGTGGGCGATCAACCATCGCTCCACCGGGAGCACCATCGAAAAATTCCGTTTCGACGGCTCGGTGGCAGCACACGTCAAAACGTATCAGGATCCGTTGATCGCGAATGCCAACGACGTCGCAGCCGTCGACGAGGAGCGATTTTACTTCACGCGCGATCATGAATCGACGACTCATTGGCAAAAACGCATGTCCGATTACGTGCGCTACGGAACGGGCATGATCGTGTCGTTCGATGGCTCCTCCTTCAAGGCGCGCTTCAAGGGGCTCGCGTTTGCGAACGGTATTCTCGTGACTGGCGGTGGTAAGCGCGTGCTCGCCGCCGAAATGCTCCGGCAGCGCGTGTGGATTCTCGACGTGCTCGACAACGGCGAGCTAAAGCCCGCGACGGCGCTGAAGCTTCCGAGCTCTCCCGATAATTTGAGCTTCGACGACGAAGGCAATATCTGGGTCGGCGCGCATCCGAACTTGCTCGCGCTTCGAAAACACGCGTTGAGCCACACTGCGCCGGGGCCCTCCGAAGTATTGAAAATCGCGAACTGGGAGTCGGGGCGCCCGGAGTTCACCTCCGTCTTCATGGATGACGGAACCCGCATCTCCGGGGTCAGCGTCGCTCAGAAAAGCGGTAAGAATCTCGTGCTCGGCACCATCTATGACGACGTGATTCTGGTTTGCACGATGAACTGAGCGGGCCGGAACACGGGACTCGGTTTCAGGATTTTCGCGTGCGAAAGCGTTTTGTCACGGGCGCTTAGTAAAGGCTTTTCTCGAAAGTGGCGAGCGTGCTTTCGCGCTTGCCCCCGAACCCCGGCCGCGGCTCCTGACTGAAGCCCTGGGCCGCGAGCGCGCGTTTGAGCTGGCCGTGCGACGCGTAGGTCGAGAAGACGCACGGATTGCCCGCGGCCTTCATCAAAAAGCTCTCGAGAAAGGCCTGCTCCCAAAGCTCGGGGCTCGTGCGCTTGCTGAACGGATCGTACAAAATAACGCTCGAGCGTCTCTCGAATTCGGTACCCGCGTCGAGCGTGCCGCCGATCTTCCAGCGCTCCTGTGAGAGCGCCCGAAATGCCATCTCGCGAAGGCCCGGCTCGCCAAAGTACGCGGCCGACGCCGCGAGCGCGTCTTCGAAGACTTTCATGTCTTGAGACTCGGCATAGTCGCGCGTGACGAGCTTATAGATTTGCCCCGTCAGATACGGATCGCTCTCGAGGCTCAGAATGTGCGGCTCGACTTTTTTGGCGTAGCATTTCGCGAAGATCATCCACTCGATGTAGCCGAGCCCGAGCCCGACCACTAAAAAACGAGCGGGCCAGCCTTTCGCGAGCGCT
>DASUEL010000277.1:0-3973 GCA_036275095.1 Bdellovibrionales bacterium | reverse complement strand
CAAGTGGCCGTCGGAGAAGCTTACTTCCGAAAGTACCGAGCTCTCGATGCGGCTGAGATCGCGGGCTACCAGATATGACGGGGCAGCCGAGGCTCCGGGAGGCTCGGCAAGCGAGAATCGCCGGCGAAAGGCGGCGAACTCTTTTTGCAGTTCGATTTGCGAGACAGGCGTGAGCTTGGCAGCAAGCACGGCCGGCGGCGTGAGCGGCGACTCCTTCCACTCTTGTTTGCGATCGGTAGGCGACGCTTTGAAGATGGCCCAGCCTGAATATGAATCGATGTGCGCGAGATTCACTAGTGTGTACTTGGCGCCGAGATGAAAAACCCGAAAGCCTTTGGCCAGCTGGCTCCAGTTCGCGCTTGAATTAAGGCGGACCGCGAATGTGTCGGCATTGAGCGGGAAGCCCGCGAGCCGCGCGACCTCGACGTTACTCTCAGGAAAAAAGATGAGAAAGTCCGAGGCTTCGCTCGCGGGACGCCGCGCTTGGGGCGTTCGCGCCGGGGCCGCGGTGGCGGTCGTGGAAACCGACTGTACAGCCGCACGCTTCGCTGGTTTCTTGCGCGAGGGCGTTCGGTTCGCGGCCTGAGCCGGAGCGAGCGCGAGCGCGATCAGCAAAATGACGGAGGTCGGCGGAATGAGTCCCACGTTTCTTAGTCGGGAGAATTAAACGCGGAATAAAGGCTAGGGCCGGCGTGAGCCGGCCCGGAGTCGGGCCTCGGTAAGAGCTTACTGGTTGGCTGTCGTGAAAAGGACCTTGGTCAAGAGGTCGATCTGCGCGTCGATATCCAGTCGGTTCGCGGTGTAAAAGGCGAACTGCTGGGCTTTCATCGCGATGAAGTCGTTGATGTCCTTATCGAGACTCGCGAACGTTTCTTTCACGAATGGATACTCAAAGCCGCCGGACTTGAGCAGTTCGACGACGTCCATCTTCTTCAGCTTTTCGAGCTCCTCGCCCTCGAGCGACTCGAGTTGCGGGCCCAGAACCTCGAGGATCTTCGACTTCTGAACCGTGTCGAAAACAGGAGCGAGGCTCGGGAAGGATGAGAGTCCCGGAGCCGATTGCATCAGCGTTCCGAAGTCGCCGACGGCGGCCATGAACTCTTCGACGGTCACCTTTGCGGCCTCGGCCTTGGCCGGCAGGAGACCCGCGAATTTCGTGACGGCCTCATACGCCGCCTTGGTCGGCGGCGGGGCTTTCAAGGCGCGAACCTGCTTTAGACGCTGGATAACCGTTTTCGTCGCGGCATTTTGCTCAGTCATCGCAGCGAAATAGGCGCCGGCGAGCTCGATTACGGCGACGGCGCGCTGAACCTGATCTGCTACTCGAGTCGCGTAAGTGCCGTACGGCGTGAGGCGCTGAACGGTGGCGTTCACGCGGTTCGGGACGGCCATGCCACTGAGGAACATTTCAAAAGACTTGAGGAGCAGATCCTGCTCGTACATGAAACGCGGCATAAACTGATTCTTCGCCGTAATGCTCTCGAGCTCGAGGCCGCCCGCGATACGCTTAAACAAGCGCGATTCGAAATCAATACGGTATTTGTGCTCGTCCAGAAAGTTCGGGTACGTTTTGATGTTCTGGTGGAGCATGGAGAGCTGCCCGCGGGAGGTCAGGGACATCGCCGCGTAGAGGCGCTCCTGCTCCGTGCCCACGACGTCGATCGGCTCATCCATATCGCGCGGGTCCATGGAGTAGCGCATGTCGTTCAACGAATAGCCGATTTCTTTTTCGAACTTGAGGCCGCGGGTTGCGAGCTCCTGCGCGACCTCGGGAGCCGAACAGTCACGGATCGATTTCTTCGTCGTGTTGTAGATCGAGTAGCGCAAGCGCTCGAGCTCGATGGCATCGAATTGGCCGTTCGCGGCGCGGCCCACGCAGTAGCGGTTCGGCAGAAACACCAGATTGCTCAGGAACTGATACGAAAGATCGGCGGCCTTGCGCAACTCAACCAAGCGGGGCGTCTTGATGCGCTCGAACTCGGCTTCGAACGCCTCCTGGTTCGCGAAGTCCTCGAGATACTCGCGGCCCATGCCGCGAACCTGCGCGAGCTCCAAGCGCCATTGATCGTAGAACGCCTTCATCGGGCGCATATAACGGGCCATGCGGTAAAACGCGAGGCGGGATTGGCTGATATTCGTAAGGCGATCCTGGCGGTAGTTCAAGATCAAGTAAGAGGCTTTGTAGTCGCGAATGTAGTTTTCGACGACTTCGCTGGGCGTGAGGCCGGCATCGTGGCGCGCGCACATCGGGTCGACCGTATACCAGATCACGTCTTCGTCAGTGCAGTATTTGAACTGGCCGAGCTTTGAGACCGGAACGTCACCGTAGCCGTATTTGATGGCGGCTTCGTCGTATTTGCCCGGCTTGATCATGGCGTCTTCATTGAACGAAAGGTAGTCCATGATCGAGGCGGTGCGAACGAGGCGGCCGCCGGTTTCATTGGCCGGCAGGAAGTTGGCCTCGTCGTTCGACGCATGAAAATTGTGGCGCAGACCGAAGTTATGGCCCAGTTCGTGAATGAGGGTGGGCAGGATATGGCGGGGCAGCAGCTTCTGCGCGCACGATTCGAGCAGCGGAACCTCTTTGTCGACGTTGCCGTTCTTGTAAAGCGCCTTCAGCTCCGCGACCTCCGCAGAGCAATTTTGATTCAGCTCTTCGGCGAAGTTGCGGATCGACATGGTGAAATCCTCGGAGCGCGCGGTCTTGTAAATGTCGGATTTGGGCGCGTCAAATTTCACGATTTCGATTTTGCGCGTTTCACCTTCGGTGACTTTGAGCACCGGCTGACCGTTCAGCGCCGCTACCTCGGACTTCGTCAGTGGGCTGGCGAACGCCAGCTGCGGAAGCGCGTGAGGAGCGAACTGGCCGGTTTCGGCACGAATGTAGTTTCGCAGGTTTTCGACGATGTTCGATTTTAGCGGCGTGACGTGAACGTTCGCCGTGGCCGAAATGATTTCACCGGTGAGCGGATCAGTGATGCTCGGGCCGAAGCCGAGCAGGCCGCCGCCTTCATGAATCGACTCGATGAGATTGATCGTGTTGTACCGGAGATCGCCGAGCGAGACGTCCTGGCTCTGATCGAGCTCGACGCGCATGCCGGCCGCCTTTTGAAACGTTTTGTCCCACTCTTCAATGGCCTTGGCGCCCACCGCGCGCAAGGTCTTCGGTGAGCTCGCGGTGAAGTGAAATACGATCTTCCCTTTTTTGGGGTTGAAGCGGTTTACGAAATTGCGTTTGTCGATGTCCTGTTTGCGGTGGATGGTGTAGTCGGCGATGTGCTCCTCGACCGTTTCGAAGAAGCCGAACTTCTTCTGATCGGCGCGCGGATACACTTTGGCTTGATAGCCGCGGTCGGCCGCACGGAGAAACGAGTATTTGATTCGGAAGCCGGCGTCTTGGCGGAGGATCGTGAAACCGATGTAGCTGTCGGAAATTTCGATGTCGACGAGCTTCGAGCCTTTCGCGTCGTTTTGAATGGTCTTCGTACCTTCGAAGTCGAGCTTCGCATAACGGCGCTTGTTCCACGGCGTTTCGTCTTCGCGAACCTTCTTCTCCGCCATGCCGTTCTTCTCGTTCGGCTCGGTCTTAAAGTCGACCCATTCGACCGGTACTTCGAGCGCCGACGTGTAGTTCAGCGAATCGGATTGGTTGAGGCGTTTATCGATGTTGACGTTGTAGCCGCGCAAATGCGTCCGGCCCTTTTCGAATCGAATCTTTGCGGCGGGGCGCTGGCTGGCGTCATAGGCGTCCATCGCGCCGATATTTTCTTCTTTGCCGGCGGCGGTGCCAATGACGGTTTCAGCATAGTACCAGTCGCCGTCGAAGAGGCCGGCCGGGTACACGTCGATCTTCTCGATGGCTTCGAAGATCACCGGCGCGTTCAGGTCGAGCTTGAAATGGGTGGCTTTCTTGGGATCAGTTTCAGGGATTTCGAGCAGGGTGTTGGTCTCTTCATTGTTTGAATTGCGCTGG
>DASUEL010000276.1:0-2936 GCA_036275095.1 Bdellovibrionales bacterium | reverse complement strand
GGCGTCGGCCATGTTCACTCCCGATGAGGTCTTAGGCGATCTTTCCCGATGGCTTTCTGGCCCTTACCGCGATGTGATTTGGGGACGCTACGGGCTCGTCGACAGCCTCGATCTCGACAAGAAATGGGTTTCACGGCGGGTTCTCGGGATTACGGCCGGCGCGGCCTATATAAGCTTTGCCAATCTCGACGGGCCAGCTTCAATTTGGGCGGGATTCATGCGAATACGAGAGATACAAAACGCTCTCAAACGCGCTCAAAAAACCCGTGGGATTTCACGATGTCTTTCAGATTGTCCGCCGCGCTGATTCTTCTCGTTTGTCTTCCGGCCTTTTCGAACGAAAAGGCTCGATTCATCGATTCTCTCTTGCGAAAAATGACGGTCGAAGAAAAAGCGGGACAGCTGACCCAGTACAGCGCCGACATGGAAAAAACGGGCCCGCAAATTTACGACGGCTACGAAGCCGAAATCGTCAAGGGTCGCGTGGGCTCCATATTCAACGCGTACACGCCGGAGTACACGCGCAGACTACAGAAACTCGCGGTTGAAAGGTCGCGCCTCAAGATTCCCCTGATTTTCGGCTATGACGTCATTCACGGTCATCGCACGATCTTTCCGATTCCACTGGGCGAGAGCGCCTCGTGGGATTTGCATGCCATCGAACAAAGCGCGCGCATTGCCGCGACCGAAGCTTCAGCAGACGGCGTTCATTGGACATTCGCGCCGATGGTCGACATCAGCCGCGATCCGAGATGGGGGCGCGTGAGCGAGGGCGCGGGCGAAGATCCTTATTTGGGGTCAAAAATCGCGGCGGCTCGGGTGAGAGGCTTTCAGACGAAAAATCTCGCCAGCGAGTCCTCCGTGCTGGCGACCGTCAAACACTTCGCGGCCTACGGCGCGCCCGAAGGCGGCCGCGATTACAACGTGGTCGACATGAGCGACGTGCGCCTCTTCGAAGATTATCTCCCTCCGTACGAGGCCGCGATTCGCGAAGGTGCGGGCTCCGTCATGACCGCCTTCAATGAGATCGCGGGCGTTCCGAGCACGTCGAACAGGTGGCTTCTTACGGATCTCCTCCGCGGGCTTTGGAAGTTCGCGGGCTTCGTCGTGACCGACTACACGGCCGTGCAGGAGCTGGTTCAGCACGGAGTGGCCGCGAACGACCGCGAGGCGGCCCGGCTCGGTTTCACGGCGGGCGCCGACATGAGCATGCAAGACGGGCTCTTCGGTGCGCACCTTCCGGAGTTGATTAAAGAAAGAACGGTTTCAATGGAGCGTCTTGATCAGGCTGTGAGACGCGTTCTTGAAGCCAAATATGATCTCGGTCTCTTCAAAGATCCGTACCGGGGAGCAAGCGAATCAAAAGCGAACGGCGTGCTTCTCGCAAAAGCTCACCGCGAAAAAGCGCGGGATATCGCGCGACGCTCGATCGTCTTATTAAAAAATGAAAAGAACGTTCTTCCTCTGGATCGGCGCGCGACAATCGCCGTGATCGGGCCGATGGCCAAGAATCAGCGCGACCTGATCGGCAATTGGTCCGCGGCCGGCGACTACAAAAAGACCGTTAGCCTTTATCAGGGTCTAACTGAAGCTTTGGGCTCCGGCGAAAAGGTGCTCTACGCGCGCGGTTCGAATATTTTAGAAGACCGCAAATTAATCTCGTTCTTGAACGAACACTTGGGCGCGATCGAAGTCGACGAACGGGCGCCGGCCGAAATGATCGAAGAAGCCGTCGAAGTCGCGCGGCGATCGGATGTGGTGGTTTTGGCTCTCGGCGAATCGCAAGGCATGTCGGGTGAAGCGGCGTCGCGCACGCGTCTACGCTTGCCCGAAAATCAACTCGATTTGCTAAGGGCGTTAAAAAAAACCGGCCGTCCGATAGTTCTTGTCCTTATGAACGGCAGGCCTCTCGTGCTCGAAACAGAAAGCCTGCTTTCGGATGCGGTCTTGGAGACGTGGTTTCTAGGAACCGAGGCCGGTCGCGCGATCGCCGACGTATTGTTGGGCGACTACAATCCCTCGGGTAAACTCACGATGAGTTTTCCGGCCCACGAGGGCCAAATTCCGATCTATTATTCGATGACGAAGACGGGCCGGCCCGCGACGAGCACCGGATCGAACAAATATGTTTCTCGATATCTTGATGCTCCGAACGAACCTCTTTATCCGTTCGGCTGGGGATTGAGCTACACGTCGTTTGAATATTCAGATCCGCGGCTCAGCGAAAAAACGCTGCGCATGCGTGACGGCGAAACGCTCTCCGTCATCTTCACACTGACAAACACGGGCCGCTTTTCCGGCGAAGAAACGGCGCAGTTATATGTTCGCGACGTGTCGGCGTCCATGACTCGCCCGCTGAAGCAACTTCGCGGATTCAAAAAAGTCTATTTGAACCCCGGCGAAAGCCGCGAGGTTGAAATGCGGATCACTCTGGATGATCTCAAATTTTTCAATCGCGAATTGAAGCGAATCGCCGAACCGGGTGAATTCGAGGTCATGGTTGGCGGAAATTCCAACGATCTGAAGACGGCTAGCTTCTGGCTGATAAAAAAGTAGGCAAGTGGCAAGCTTCCCTTTGCGACTTCTGACATGATCGCGTCACTCCAGCGAATGTCTGGTCAACTTCGCTGTTTGATCGCGCTCGCCGCGGCCCCCTTCGTTACGGAGGCTCCGACTTTTGAGCGAACCCGAGCGCCGGAGTTGATTCGCTGGCCGCGGCGCCGACGTCTTTGGAAGCCACTCCGGGCTTTGACGTGGCCCTCGGCCGCTCGGCCTTCCGGCCTCGTGAGGCGCCGGGAATGCTTCGGCCATCCTGGCCTTGCCCCTCCGCCTTCGGCTGCGGGGGCTGCGCCTTCGGCTCCGCCGCAAAAGTCGCTTCGTGCGACTTTTGAGCGAACCCGAGCGGCGGAGTTGATTCGCTGGCCGCGGCGCCGACG
>DASUEL010000275.1:0-2257 GCA_036275095.1 Bdellovibrionales bacterium | reverse complement strand
AGAAACGCTGCCCATCTTGCGCAAGTAAAGGCGTACGGGGTCATTGCCCTTGAGATCTTCTTCGGTTGCCTCTTCTTCTTCGTCTTCTTCTTCGGCGGCCGCAGGGTCGGCGAGGAACTCGCCGCCTTCGCCCGCTTCTGTGTCCTTATTTCCCGCAGCATCGGAAATCTTTACACCATTGACGTCGAGCGCCTGCATGAGGCTGTCGAGAACTTCGGGCGCCGTGATCTCGGCGGGAAGGTTCTCGTTGATCTCTTCAATAGAAAGTTCGCCCTTCGTTTTCGCGAGAGCAATAAACTTCTGAATTTCTTCGTTAATAAGCGCTTCCTGCTCTTTTAACGTGAGCTCTTTACGACCTTCTTTTTTGTCGTCAGCTGGTTTGTTTTTGCTCATGAAAGACGGTCTCCCCTTGGATGGAAAAGCTCAGTTATTCTTTTTCGAGGGCTTTTCTATCTCTCAAAATATTCACAAATTGTTCCAGTTTCTGTGGATCTGTTTGTGTTTTCAGTTCGTTTATAATGGCTTTCGCTTGCGACTTTAAGAACCGCTGCTTCACCTTCTGGATGCAATCTCGCAGTAGCTGTTTCCCCTGTTCTTCGGTCAGGCCAACAAGCTTCGGATCTAAGTGCTGAGTGAGCAAGCTCGGATCGTCAAATTCTGAAGACAGAATGGACGCTAATTTATCAAAATCACTCGGTCTTTGTCCATATCGTTGAATTACGAGCGAGAGCAGCTCTTGAATGTGTGGATGGGTCACCAGATCGTCAACCTTTGCCGCGATCAATTGGGTGAGATAACTCTCGCGCATCAACGCGAGCCCCAAGAGCAAGCGTTCCTCATTCGGAATCGGAACCTTTAAGTTATTGTTTTGACTAGGTATTTTCGTAGACTGCGGGGCCTGAGTGGAAGCCTTGGGCTGCATCGGCTCAACACGCTGACCCTTCAGACTCTTTCGGACCCACTCGGAGGGCACGCCCAATCGTGACGAGATCTCTTCGATGTAGAGGTCGCGCAGACGCTCATCCGTGATTTGCAGGAGCACCGGTTTAATCGCTTCCATGAATCGAACCTTATCCGTACTGCGTCCTCCGAATTTCTTGATCAGGCGCGAGATGTACGAAACGAACAAATCGGGCGCCGCGCTGATCTCAGCCTTCAATCGATCGGGTCCCTCACGTTGCACATACTCGTCGGGATCAAGCTGCTCGGGTAACGCAAAGCCCCGGGGCAATAGCTCAGCTTTAAGCAAGATGGGAAGGCTTCTTTCGGCCGCGGCCTGCCCTGCCGCATCGCCGTCAAAGAGGACGACAACGTTCCTCGTATACCGTTTGAGCACTCTGGCATGCTCTTCGGTTAATGCCGTACCCAGGGTCGCGACGACATTTCGCACGCCGGCCTGATAGAGCGCCAGAAAATCCATGTAGCCCTCAACGACGACGACGGCGTCCTCAGCTCGAATGTATTTCGACGACTCGTTGAGCCCGTAAAACACGCGGCCTTTTGTGAAGACCGGCGAGTCGGAGCTGTTGAGATATTTGGGCGTGTCGTTTCCGAAAACGCGGCCGCCGAAACCGAGCACTTCACCCACGGGCGAGATGATCGGAAACATCAGGCGATTGCGGAACACGTCGTAGAAGCCCGTGCCTTTGCGCGGGCGAACCAGGCCCAAGCCCTCAGCGGTCTCCAGCGGTTTTTTGTGTTTCAGATGTTCGGCGAGCGCGCTCCACGCGTCGGGCGCGTAGCCCAGCATGAACGTTTCAATCGTCGCATCCGAGAGGCCGCGCTTGCGGATGTACTGGCGAACGGGATGGTTGGACGGCAGACGATTGAGCTGCTCGTGATAAAAAATCGCGGCGTCGCGATTGAGCCTGAGAAACTGTTTGCGGCGCTCATCTTCGGCGGCGGCCGCTTTATCGTTGGCATTTTGCGGGAGCGGAATGTTCGCGCGCTCGGCGAGCATCTCGACGGCCTCGGCGAACGGCAAGCCCTGGTAGTGGCGCAAAAACGTGTACACGTTTCCGCCGCGCTTGCAGCCGAAGCAATAGAACGCTTGCTTGGTGTCGCTCACCGAGAAGCTAGCGGTCTTTTCTTTGTGGTCAGGGAACGGGCAGAGCCCCGTGTAACCGGAGCCCGATCGTTTGAGCTGTGTGTGCTGGCTGATGATCTCGACGATGTTCGTGGCGTCCCTGACTTTGTCGATAAAATCGGGGCTAAACCTCATTGCAGTTTCGACCGCACGATTTCGCTGACGACTTTG
>DASUEL010000274.1:0-7121 GCA_036275095.1 Bdellovibrionales bacterium | reverse complement strand
TTTTGGTACGTTGAAGAGGCCGCGAACGGCTCCGTTCTGTGGATGGTCGACACCGGGTCGGGCGAGCGGCGGCAGATCGTGGATGCCGCACAAAAGGCGATTTTGCTGAACTCGCTCAAAGACAATGAGTTCACACCCCGGGTACTCAAAGAAAATCCGATTGGTGGCGGCGAGAACTGGGTCGAAATTCTTTCTCCAAACCGCCAGTGGTTCGCCACGCTTGAAGATCACAATTTTGGAATCCGGAAACCTGGATCGAACCGCGTAGAGCTTTTGACCCGGGATGGGATCGCCAGCAAGCCCTACGATTTCATGGAATACGGGTTCTCCGCCGGTAATCAAAGTTTCGACGCGGCGGCCTCGCCGATCTGGTCCAGCGACAGCCGCTACGTCGCCTTCCACCGTTTCGATCTTACTGAAGTACCTTTCGTTTCGGTCCCGGGCCTCACACCCAGCCCCTGGCTTCGGATGACGAGACCCTTTGAGCCAATGGCTAAAACACAATTGCTCATTGCGGATGTTCAGAGACGAGTCGTGACTCCGGTGCAAGTACCGTATGATTCGAACGTCTATTACCAAATCGGAGGCTGGAGCCCGGCGGGTCAGCTCATTTTTGTCCGCTCGGACCGTTATTTCAAAACCGCCGAGATATATCTCGCTGCCGCCGACACGGGCAAGGCGCGGCTGGTCTTTCGCGAGCGCACGACCACGTTCTTGCAGAATCACTGGCTGAACTACCGTAGCCATACCGTGCACTTCGTGAATGACCGTCGCGGATTTCTGTGGCTCTCGGAGCGCGATGGATGGAATCACATTTATCTATATGACCTTAGCGCCAAGAAGGTCACGCAACTCACCCAAGGCGGCTTTCCGGTCGAAAGAATCGTCGATGTCGACCAGGCCACGGGCTGGATCTACTTTCTAGCCCACGGTGTGGACCCGTCTCGCCCCTACGATCTTCATTTCATGCGAGTTCATGTGAACCGCCCAGGCCGGCTCCAAAAACTCACGGCCCACGACGGCCGGCATGACGTCCCCAGCGCGAAAAAGGCCTACATGGCGCCGGCGCCCGAGGGAATTTGGCTGTCGCCGGATAAAAAGACGTTTATCGATTCGCATTCGAGCGTCCATCGGCCGCCGATGCGCGAGCTGCGGGCCGCGGATGGCCGGCTGATCGCGAATCTGCAGAAAGCCGACGCGACGAAGTGGAACGCCGTCATTCGAACGCCGCCTGAGGAGTTCAAAGTGTTAGCGGCCGACGGGAAAACCGAATTGCACGGCGTGCTTTTCAGGCCGCAAAACTTCGACCCAACAAAGACCTACCCCATCATCGATTACATATACAATGGACCGTTCACTCAATGGGTGCCCCGCGGATTTGCCGAGCCCGGCTCCGGACTGCCACTCACCCTCGCCGAGCTCGGCGCCGTCGTCGTCGTCATTGACGGCCGCGGCACCACCGGCCGAGGCAAAGCCTTTCAAGACGTCGTCTACAAAAACTTCGGAACCCACGAAATCGCCGACCACGCCGGGGCGATTCGCCAACTGGCCCGGCGCTATCCGTTCATCGATCTCAACCGTGTCGGCATCACAGGCGCCTCGTTCGGCGGATACATGACCTTTAGAGCCATGGTCCTGGAACCGGACCTGTTCAAAGTCGGCGTCGCGTTCGCACCCGTCTACAACTTGTGGACCGGTGATGCCACCAATGTGGAGCCGTACCTGGGCGGCGATCGATCCGCGTTCGAAAGGGCCGATAGCCTAAAATTGCTCGGCAATCTAAAGGGCAAGATTCTTCTGATCCATGGGACGTCGGATACAAATGCCTTGTACTCCTCGACCGCCGAGGCCACGGGCGCCTTGAAGAAGGCAGGCAAGGCCTTTGATCTGCTGACGATTCCGGGCGGCAAGCATGCGTACGATCAAAACGTCTTTCGCGCGATCCTTCAATACTTCGACGAACACCTCGTACGCTGAGTGCGGTTGCACGTCAGAATAACCGCGGCCTAGAAGCCAAATCGCGCCAAAGCTGGCAGTCGCCACTGCCAGCCGCGAAACCGTCCGTGCACGGAGCCGAGTTTGGTTCGAATCGGCGCCAAGACATCGGCGCCCTCCGCGCGATTCGGCGGTGATTCAGAACTTCTCCGGAAACTGCTTGGCGATCGCACCCGCCAGGGCGTCGGCGATCGCGTACATATGATGTTTCATTCCGCCCCACGTCTCAGCTTCGCCGGCGAAGTTCTTTTTTTGAATTTCATTTATTTGAGCCACATGGTGGCCGCCGTGGGCCGATAGTAGGGCAATCAGCGTACCTTTGGGCAAGTTCGGATTCGCTCCGCTCAAAAAGGAAGCAATCTCTTGCGCGTTCGCCGTCAGTCTGTCGACGGCGGCCTTTTGCAGTTTCTCGTTGGGCTTGGGAATCGTCGCGTTCAGGTAGTCTTTGATCGCACCATAGTGGCCAGCGAGCAGGCCGAAGAGCTTTTCGTTTGCCGCCTTACCGTAAAATGGCTCGATCGAAGCCGCGATTTGTTTCGCATTCTCGACCACTTGTTTTTCGGCGATATCCTGCGCCTTTTTGTCTTTCTGCGCGGCAGCCAGCACGACGTTTCTCACCCAAAATACATGATCTACCCAAAGATCCCTCAACGCCATTTGGGTGGCGACCGTCTTTGAAGATCCGCCCGGCTCGCTACTCTGAGCGAAGTTCGGTGAAGCACTCAGTGCCAGGACCGCGAGATGCGTTAAGAGTTTGGATGCGCGATTCATTGTGACTCCTTGTTGATGGTTCCTAACCCTATATTCCACCCAGGTTTTAAAGTGGTAAATACTGTTTAAATTGTTTATATTGGCGTGATGGCTCTATCTCTTCATGAGAATCAACGGAAAATCCTCGACTATTTGCTTTCGATTCCCGATGGCGCGACGCTCGCGGAGTTAGCCGAGCATTTGGGGGTTACCAAGACCGCGGCCCGGGAACATGTCATAAAGATTGAGTCGTTGGGTTACCTGACGCACTTCGATTCCACGGGCACTGTCGGGCGGCCGAAGCGGCGATACGTGCTCACACCAGAAGGCCATGAAGTGTTCCCGCGGCAGTATTCGTGGTTGTCGAATGTTCTGTTGGAGCTGCTCGCGGAAGATCTGGGCAATGAAGGCCTTCGCCGGATGATGCGAAATCTTGCAAAGAAAGTCGCCGATTCGATGGGCGCGCGCTTCGAAAAATCCCGCCCTGTTCCGGAGCTACTGGCGGAGATTACCAGGGCCCTCAACGAGCTCGGCTACCGCGCCTCACTCAAACAGAGCGACCTCAGAAAGGGAGCGATCTTGGAGGCGACCAATTGCGTTTACCATTCAGTGGCGAAGGAACATCCTTCACTCTGCAGCTTCGACGTACAGTTCATAGAGAGGGCATCCGGAATGAATGTAAAACTCGAGGACTGTATCGCAAGAGGCGGCTCCGTCTGCCGTTTCTGCATCCGAAAGAAGTCATGAGCCCGACCTCAGCGGTTCACGGTTTTCTCAACCGGCGTGGGAATCTGGCTTCCGGGCGCCACCTGCCCGCGCTTTGAGAGCATGAGCTCGTAGGTGAAAAACGCGGCCGCAACCAAAAGTACGAGAAAGACGACCATCATCTTTTTGTGCCACGACGTGCGTCGTCCCGAGTTGTACGGGTTTTTCGCCGGATCCATGAGCACCCGGATAATCGCAGTGGCCTCGGCCCGTCAATCTTCGCCTGAAATCGTGACTGAATCTAAACAACAAAGTTCGTGGCGCACATATTGTCCATGTTAGTCTCTGCCGGATGAGCCAGCTATGGATTGAACCAGTCGGTAATCTCATTGTCGTTCGCGTTCGCGGCGTACCAACAGAGAGTCTACTCAAAGAGTGCCAAGATCGAGTCTTGGCGCTCGTGAAGGAGACCCGTTGCAATCGTGTTTTGTATGACGGCCTTGAAATGGAAGCCCCGCCTATCGAAGTGCCCATTTCACAGTGGTCGCTGGACAAAGATTTGGATTCACGTGCGTTGCAGAGAGCGATCGTGGTCCCGAATACCAGACTTGCGTATCTTGCCCGAATCGCATTCGGCGAAGGAAACTACCGGGTCTTCTACAACGATCTGACGTCGGCGGTTCATTGGCTCAGCCCCGAGGCCACGATAGACAAATCGTAGAGGCCCGCGGGCGACTGCTCCCGAATATATGCTTAATTGATCTTTCCTCTAAATATGTACCGGCCTGAACCGCCGCTCGAAATTTGCCCTTTCAGTTTGACTTCGTCTTGCGGGCATTGTTGCGGCGTCAGCTGCGTGATGACCGCGACTTCTTGACCCACGCGAACGCGAAGCGGGCACACCGGGTGCCGGCCCGTGACTTTGGTGATCTCAATTGAAATTTCGCACACACCGTTGGTCACGCGAGCACCGACACCGCGAGCCTCGATATCGGCTTGGGCTTTGGCGCAGGCGTGGCCGGCCGACGCCGCAAAAAGCGATCCTAGAATGAGCGTGGCCGCGATCATGAGCTTTGACATAAATACTCCCTGGTTGGCGGTTCGTGGCCAATTGCTGCAAAGCCGCGTCCCCCGGGCGTGCTGATGATTCAGTTTTGGATTGTCTAGGATTTAGGCGCTGCCATTTTTGGTCCCACAACGATCGCACGGTATGGGCGCGGCGGCGCCCCCACGATCGGCACCTGGCGATGCCCGAAAAACAGCGATCAGAATCTGAGCCGCGATTTTCGGAAGTTCGTGTTCTCTAGTTCGGGCATGAGATTCGAACTGTGATTCCGTTGTTTCCGCTGAAGGGCGTGGCGACGAGAATGAGCTCACCATTTGCGGTGAAAGCTCCATCTGAAATATCAAAAGGAAAGGTGGGGCCGAGCGTTTCCCAGACATATCCGGCATCGCGGCTCAATCGCAAGACCGATCCCGTGCTGCCCGCGTCTTCGTTGAGTCCCAGCACGAATACCGTGTTTCCGGATTCGCTTGTTCCCAAATATCTGGCCGTTCCGCTTCCGGTCGCGGGATAGGCATTCGTGTTCACCCACGTGAGCCCGGTGTCGTAGGTCTTCTCGATGACATTGCCCGTGAGAAACCGGAAAATCGGACCGTGGGGAGAGACGCGCAGGCCACGGGCGCCTGCAAATGGAAGGTCCGTCCAAGCCGTCAAGTTCACGCTCCTGCGCAACACGTGTTGCTCTGGGCTGACGGTCGCGTCACGAACGTGCACGAGCACCTCTCCTCCGTTGCCGAGGCCAATGGCACTGCCGGCACCGCTTCTGGCAAAGGCCGCCACGTTTTGAACGGCAAACGAAGGCGCCTCGAGTTTCTTCAGCACTGCGGTCTCCGAGCCTTGAGGCCCTGACGAGCCCGCCAGATAAACTCCCTGTTGGAACGCGGTCATCGAAACTATCGATTCACCTTCAGGCCCGGTGTAAATCGTACGCCAAGTCAAACCGTCGTCTTCACTCAGGCGCAACACCGTCAAAGCCGGCCCGTCGATCGCGAAGTTGTTCGTGCCGACAGCGTAGATACGGCCGGCTCTGTCGACCGCCAGCGCCCGTGGAAGCGCATTGCCCGAAACCGGCAACGCGGAGTCAACCGTCGACCAGCTCGCGCCTTGATTCCTGCTGCGATACACGAGCCAGCCGGAGGTGGCCTCACCGAATATTCGTCCTGTCGCGATCAGAGTTCCGTTTGGAAGCGCCGCCACTCGTGAAAACGTCGAGCCGGTAATTCGGTAGTTTTGAATTCGCATTGCTGCTGGTTCACAAGCCAGAGGCTCCGCCAAAGGAGATGGCGTCGCATCAGGACCGGAGCTTCTTTCTTCGTCGTTGCTATAGGCAGAAACGTCGCCGGGCTTTAAACCCGCGCAGTTGTTGAAGGCTATCGCCAAAGTCGCAATCGCGGCGACACATGAGATCCACCATTTTGTCATTCTGCCCCCTGTTTAACTCATCGGTCTCGATGCGTTAGGACTAAATTGAGAAATGCGGTTTCGTCTCGATTTGAGTCACTCACGCCCACCCTCCGCGTCGGGTTTCCGGTGGGCGTGCAATCGACGTTTGCCGAACATCACTGTTGCTGCGCGCGCCACCAGCGAATGAGCTCCCGGCGGACATGCTTACCCCTTGAAGACTTCACGCGTTTTGCGGACCCCGGCTCTCTCTCAAGCTTCGGCGCAGGCGGCGCCGTCGGAGCAGGAGTGGGTTGAGCCGCCGGCGGATTCATCGGTACAGGTGTTGAAGGGGCCGCCGGCGGGCTCGTTGGAGATGGTGTGGGAACAGGCGCGGGTGTCGGCATGGGTGTCGGCATGGGTGTCGGCGCGAGTGTCGGCGCGGGTGTCGGCATCGAAGCCGGCTCGCGGCTTGCGACACCGAATTCGAAGGCCCCGATGTCGATAATGGATTCTTGAAGTCGCGCGTTTCCGATGAGGTCGGTCTCCAGAGCCGAAGTTCCAGAGCCCGCATTTCGCGCCTCCGAAGACTCGGAAAGACGCATGAACTCCGCCGAATTCGGATCGGCCGACAGCACGGTATTCGAAGACCAGCCTCGCTGCATTGAACCGCACGCTTTGCCCGTCGCGCACAAATTGTAGCTGGCGTCGAAGCTCGAGCCGTCGAAGGGCGCCGTACCGTTGGGCGCGTAGATGATGTTGTTCATGACCGTTGCGCGGCCGCCGTTGGTGTAACCCGATATGCCTTGCGGATTCGGTCCACCGCCGCCCGCGCCCTTGCCGTAATCGAAACACGTGTTGTTCAGGATTTGAGCGCGCGGAGTGCCGCCGCCGCGGTCCCAGACGCAGCTCGAGCCGATGTCGAAAAACAGGTTTCCGGCGATGACGGTTCCGTTGTTTCCGCCGCCGCTTTGGATCGACATCGTGATGCCCGGCCGGCATTTCCATTGCGTCGAACAGGTGCCCTTTCCGACGTTTCGAAACACGTTACCCGTGATGATCGCCTGAGACGACGTCACGCGCGGATTGATCTCGAGCCCCTCTCCGTACATCTCGCGAACGATGTTGTTCTGAAACACGAAGTCGGTGTAGCCGCCGGTCTCTCCGGCTCCGACGTAAACCGACGAAGCCTGGTCGCCCGTGGTATTGCAGCTGTGAAACTCGTTGT
>DASUEL010000273.1:0-2107 GCA_036275095.1 Bdellovibrionales bacterium | reverse complement strand
CCTGCGAGGTGACGGTGTAGAGCGCGCACGTGCCCGATTTGATTGGCGTGGTGCCCGTGACATTGAAGCGATCGGGTCCCGTGGTTACGTTGAGGGTCGCGGTCGTGAGGTCGCCTGCGTTGTCGGCCGCTGAAAGGGTTGCGGCTTCGGCCGCGGCGTTGCGATATTTGAAGGTTGTCGAGCTCGCGCCTAGACCGATCGAGACGGTCGCAACCGGCGCACCCGAGCAGGTGGCGTCGCCCGCGGCGTAGAACACGCCGGCGGCGGAGGCATCTCCGAGATTCACCGTAACGGCGGCGAGCACGTTCGTGGCGTTGCCGGCGGTGTCTTTCGCGGTAACCGTGTACGTTTGGCAGCTGCCGGCGACCGGCGTGGCCGCGCCCGTGAGCTCGAGGTGGTCAGGGCCCACATCGAGCGACGATGAATCGCCCGTCAGGGAGGCGGCGTTGTCGGCCACTCCGATCGTCTTCGAGCCTCCGACAGTATCCTTGAAGTAAACGGTTGCGGTATTGTTACCGCTCGAAATCGTGATGCTCGTGATGGCCGCGCTCGAGCAGTCGGCGGCCGTGTGGAACGTGCCGGTCGCGCTGCCGTCAGTGAGGTTGACTTGGGTGTTGCTGACGACGTTCGTGAGATTATTCGCGGTATCGCGGGTCGTGATCGTAAACGCAGTCGAGCACGTGCCCGACTTCACTGACGTTGGGCCCGCAAGATCGAGGTGATCGGGTCCGACTTCGAGGTTGAATGAAGCGGCCGTGAGAACGGCGCCGTTGTCGGTGCCGGTGAGCGTAACCGCTTCCGCCGTGTCGTCACGGTAGCGGAAGCTCGCAGTGTCGGAGCCGCTTGAAATCGTAACGTTCGCAATTGGTGCGCCGGCGCAAGTGTTGTCGGCGAGCGCGTAGAAGTCGCCGTTCGCGGCTCCGTCGCCCAAATTAACTTGAGTGTTCGCGAGCACATTCGCGAAATTTCCGGCGGTGTCGCGCGATCGGACAGTGAACACATTGCAGGTGCCGGAGCGAACGGGCGTCGTTCCGCTGATGATCAGACGATCAGGACCAACGTCGATATTCAGCGTGGCGGACGTGAGGCTTCCGGCATTATCGCTCGCCGTGAGGGTCACTGATTGAGCCGTATTATCCTTATATCTGAAAGTCACCGACCCGTTGCCGGCCGCGATGCTGACGCTCGAAACGGCTGCGCCCGCGCAGGTGGTATCGCCGGCCGCGTAAAACACGCCGGCGGCGGCCGCGTCGCTCAGGTTGACCTGGGTGTTCGTGAGCACGTTGACAGGGTTGTTCGCGGTATCGTGGGTGGTGACCGTATAGAGCGTGCAGGCGCCTGAGACCGGCGAGGCCGAGCCCGCGAGCTGCAAGTGATCAGGGCCGACGTTGAGTGTGGCGTTCGCGCCCGTCAGATTGCCGGCATTGTCGGCGACCGCGATCGTCAGCGCCGCGCCCGTCGTGTCTCTGAAGTAAAACGTCTTGCTGCTGCTGGCGCCGGCGAGAGTGACTTGCGTGACGGGGCCGTCGGAGCAGTCCGCGAGCTCGTGGAAGGTGCCCGTCGCGGAGCCGTCGGTCAGATCGATCGTCAAGTTCGCGAGCGCGTTGGCGGCGGTGTTGGTGGCATCGCGGGAAGTGACTGTGAATGCAGCGGAGCAGATGCCCGACTTCACCGACGCCGGGCCTGCGAGCGCCAGGCGATCGGGACCAACAGAGACACCGTGCGTGTCGCCGGTCAGAGTGCCGCTTGCGTCGCTCGCCGCAAGCGTGACGCTCTCGGCGCGGTTGTCCTTGTAGCGGAAGTTCGCGCTCGACTGGCCCGCAGTGACCGTGATCGAAGTGATCGCAGTGCCAGCGCACGTGTTGTCGGCGTCGGCGTAGAACGCGCCGAGCGCCGCACCGTCGCCGAGATTGACGGTGACGTTTGCGGCGGCATTCGCAGTGTTGCCGGCCGTGTCTTTGGTGGTGACTGTGTACTGTTGGCAGGTGCCCGCTAAAATCGGCGAAGGGCCCGAGAGCTCCAGGCGATCCGGGCCGACCGTCACCGCAAGTGTCGCGCTCGTGAGATCAGCGGCGTTGTCGGCGGCCGTCAAGGTCAGCGCTTCAGA
>DASUEL010000272.1:0-4385 GCA_036275095.1 Bdellovibrionales bacterium | reverse complement strand
CCGGACTCGTTCACCGCGAATGCCAGAACCGGCGCACCTTTCGAGGCTCTACGCGCGTTTCAAAGCGAGACGCGCGACCGAAAGCGTCGACTCGTTGAAATCGAAAATCAGTTCGACAGAAAATTTCTCCGGCGCGCACGTTCGCGCTCGCAATTTTAAACGCGCCAAAGCGCGACCAATGGAGGGCTCTGGCCCTAAATTCCTACACGTTTATTGCCGAGTAGCCAACGATGCGAACACAACATATGAAGCCCAACGAAAAGCATATTTCACGAACTCAAATCGCGGCGCGCCTGGCACTTGGAGCCTTCGCGGCGTTGACTGTTACCGCCTGCACGTCCAAAAGCGTCCTGCAGTTCGATGCGCCATCAGGCGAGGAACAGATTTTCGCGGCTCCTCCCGCCCCCGGTGCCGTTCAGCTGCGCGTCCTGAGCTCGCGCGAGTACAAGAATTCGGTCAAAGCGATTCTCGGCGTCGACGTGAAGCCGGATCTCGAGTTCGGCGCCCGCCGCAATGGCTTCGAGACTTCGGCCGACGGGCTTCTCGACCAAAACCTTCTCTCGGCGCTGATCGAAGAAGCACCGGTCGTGGCCGAAAACTACATCGTTACGAACCTGGCCAATGAGTATCCGTGCCTGCGCGACGTGCCTCCGGGAGATCAATGCGTTCGCGACTCCGTCGCGGCGGTCGGCTTCAAGTTCTTCCGCCGCCCGCTTACCGAAGAAGAGATCAACGACTACCACAACTACTATAATGAGCGCCGCGCGATCGACGATCAGCACCTAGCGACCGTTCAGCTCTTTTCGCGCTTTTTGCTCTCTGCCAATTTCTTGTATCGCTCCGAGCTCGGAAAGCTCGCCGCGGGTGAGAGCACGACGCGGCTGACGCAATTCGAAATCGCATCTCTCATCGCGTTCACCCTGACCGCCACGACGCCCGACACCCTCCTGATGAACGACGCAAAAAGCGGAAAGCTGTCGGGGGACACGATTCGGGGACACGTCAGGCGCCTCCTGAAAACCGCCGACGGACGCAACGCGGTTATCCGCTTCATGAAAGGCTGGCTGAAGCTGGACAACCTCGATGACATGCACCGCAACCCCGACCGGTACGCGAAACTTCAAAGCGCCGACCAAGCTTGGGCGCTCAAGCGCGAATTCGAATTGTTCGTGAAAGACGTCGTGCTCGAAGGCGCCGGGACCTTGAGGGCCGCGCTCACGGAGCCCGTTACCTATGTCAACCGGCACACCGCTCAGTTGTACGGAGTTCAAAACGACGGCGACTCCATGACCCGCGTTCAGCTCGACGGCACCCGTCGCGGCGGAATCGTCACGCTCGCAAGCGTGATGGCGGCGCACGCGTCGTCCACCGACGTCAATCGCGACCGCCCGGTTCAGCGCGGCACGATGATCTTGAAGCAGATCATGTGCGGCGAGGTCGGCATTCCGTCGGGCCTCGACGTCATCAGCGCCGGCAACCAGGCCGCGAGCCGCGTGCCGAATTATCAGGATCTGACCACGCGCGAGCAGTTCGACGTGATCATGCAACAAAGCGAATCATGCGTGAGCTGCCACCAAGGCTTCATGCCGTTCGGCTACGTGCTCGGGAACTTCAACGCGCTCGGCGCGTTCGTGACCGACTTCCGCGGGCGGCCGATCAACGCCGCCGTCACCAACGTGCCCATGAGCCGCGGGCGGCGCAATTTCGACGGGCCTGTCGCATTCGTCAAAGAGCTCGCCGAAGATGAGCGCGTGCACCGCTGTTTTACCAAACAATTCGCCAAATTCGTGACCGGCGCCGATAACGGCCCCTACGTCGACGATCTCGGCCGCTACTTTCATGCCGGATTTCGTCGCAAGAAGTTCAACATCAGAGACCTCATCGAAGACTTCTTCAGTGAGGAATTCCTGTATCAGCGAAAGGCCACCGCACCATGAACAGGCGTGAATTCGTATTCCGATCGCTTCAAGCGTCGCTTTTGCTCTCACCTGTCCTCAGTATCCGCCGCGCCGAAGCCCAGCAGCTTCCGCGCATGAAAGTTCTTTTCTGGGTTTGCTGCAGCGGCTATCCGGATGCCGAGGCGTTCTTTCCGACCGGCGATGAGTTCAACTGGAACCTCTCCCCTATCCTGCAGCATCTGGGCGGCATCAAAGATCAAATGATCGTGATCGACAACCTCAACATCCGCCCGACAGGACCCAATCCCAACGGCGCCGAACATGCCCGCAGCGTGGGTAAGATTCTGACCGCCAAAGATCTGCTCCCCGTGAGCGAAGGCGTCGACGACGAAGGCGACCTGGGCGGGATTTCGATCGAAACATACGTCGGCCGCGAGCTGAACGTGCGCTCGATCTGCATGATGGTCGAAGATCGCTATCGCCGCGAGCTGCGCAGCCATCCGTTCGCAACAGGCCCGCGCCAAACGATCCGCCCGTTCTTCGAGCCGGATGAGGCTTGGGACAATACGTTTCGCGACTTCATTCCGCCCGATTCCAACCCGGGGCTCCCCGAATTCGAGGCCCGTATGCGCCGCTTGCGCGGCAAAAAATCGATCCTCGACGGGATGCTGGGCGAGCTCTCGCGTTTTCGCCGCGAGCTCGTGGGCATCGAGCGGCTCAAGCTCGACGTTCACGAAGACGCCATCCGCCGCACTGAGGAAGGAATCCGCCGCGACCTCGAAGAAGAGCCGCCGCGCCCGCGCGCCGAGTGCCGGGTACCTGATCGCGTGCGCTCGAGCTCGTATGTTCCCGAGCGCTGCCAGCTTCAACAAGATCTCCTGTTCGCTTCGTTCGCCTGCGAGCGCGTGCAGTCCGCCGGGCACATGTGGGGCTCTTCAGGTTATCACTGGAACTACGGCTGGCTGCCCAACTTCGGCGTGATCGACTCGATTCACAATATCGTGCACCACGACCCGGCCGAGCGCGAGCGTTACATTCGCAGCTCCGCCTGGGACTGGCAGCAAATCGGCCGCTTCGCCGAGCGCCTGCGCAATACGCCCGACGGCAGCGGTAACATGCTCGACAACACGCTGATCGTCGCGCTGAGCCTCTTCGGGCGCCACCACGAGATCAACCGGATCCCCGCGGTCGTTTTCGGAAACGCCCAGGGCCGCTTACGCACGAACCGCTTCGTGCGCGCCCCGTTCAACACGTACCATGACAAGCTTTTGACCTCGGCCGCGAAGATGATGGGCGTGAACACGAACGGCTTTGGCGACGACATGAATTGCGGACCGCTCGAGCAGCTACCCTGACCGGTGTTCCAGATCGTCATCAGCCTTTGAGAATGGCCGAAAGCTCGGCCTTTTCAGCCTCGCTCAGCACCAGCCACTCCGGCGGAACGTTCTCGACGACGAAGGCCCACGCGTCTTTCACTTGAGCGCGGGCGAGCGGTTTTGCGTGCAAGTCGCGCAGCAATCCCAGGTGCCGCAGTACCAGTTTTCGGGTCGGCAAATAGAAGCCGTTCTTGTCTTTACCGTCGTTCTTGATGACGTCGGTCGATTCGACTTTTTCGATGATGCGTGAAAAGTAGGATTCGAGGCCCATAAGCGTTTTCACCACGGCTTGACCGTGACTGCAAGGGGCATGGCGCAAGCGCGGGCGTCTGAAAATATAGGCCGATTCTTGGCGGTTCGCTCAATCGAGCTTCACAGTTTAGCCGCAAAAACACGAACATGCGATTTTTTCGGCCGCTGCTGCGGTCGCTCTTCATCACGCCGCACGTTCCGGATGAGCCCGCGCGCACGATCCCGCCTGGCGAGTTCTCCGGGGCCGTTCGCCGCGCGCTGAGGGCGCCTCTGGTCGTGGGCGCGAGCGTGAGCGCGGAGTACGCGACGAAGAGCCCGGCCCGCAGGGCCATGGGGATACTCGGCATCGAAGACCGGGCGCTGACGAAATTCGCGAAGTTCGGCGCTCGCGCCAAAGCGCTCCTTCCGCTCGTCAATTACGAACTGGTGCAGAGGCATACGGCCGTCATCGCGACTGATGTCGTGTTCTGGGATACGCTCTCATGGAACGCGGCTTCGACGGTGGCGGCTCTTCAAGACTTCGGCGCCCGCATCGACGAGCTTGCAATTCCCGTCGTGCTCGGCACGGCACCGCTGTTGAAGAACCATTGGTTCCAGCCCGGCCTGAAGCAGGTGAACGCCGCGGTTCGCGAAGCTTGCGAAACATTCGAAAACTTTCACCTGCTCGACCTCGAGCGTATCTATGAAACGATTAGATCGCAGAACGGCTTTTCAATCGGCGGGCGTTATTACTCGGTCGCTGACGTCGCGCCCGACGCGCTCCATTTGAGCAATGCCGCCTGCGAATTCGTGGCATATGAGATCATCGGCGTTTTGGAGCAGGCTTTGCCCGCTTTGCGCCACTCTTACTACCTCTAGC
>DASUEL010000271.1:0-7232 GCA_036275095.1 Bdellovibrionales bacterium | reverse complement strand
GGCGGGCTCCGCTCCGTCAAGCGCGCAGAGATAGGTCGAATCGGCCGTCGGCGAAGCAAACTCAAAATGAGACACGGTTTCCGACGACAACGACGGCGGCTGGACCGAGAGCGCGGCCGGTAGCGGCGGCTGGGGCTCGGGTGTCGGCGCGAGCCGGACTGGGTCGGGCTCACGAAGGGAGGCTGAAACTCCGGCTCCGATCGTGTCGCCGCGTGAGCATGCGACGAGCGCGAATGCGGCGAGCAGGTGAGTCACGAATGGCTTGTTGGCAGCGGCGTTGCGCGGAATTTGTTTCATGGCTCCTGAACTCTCGGAGCGCGCGCGCGATTACTTGATCACTATTCCGCAACCACTAAAAGGTCCTGTCGAAGAGTCCGACGAAATCGGCGGAGTTTCTTTGCTGATTTCAGCCGACGCCATACACCCCGCTGAAGAGGGTCTTGTTGCTCGCGCCCACGCACGTGACTTTCCATTCGGGCCGACCTGCCGCGCCGGTTTGGTCGAACATCAGGAAGTTCTCCTTGAGGGAGCCTTGCAGCTGCTTGTTCGGGTTTTGGTAGTATTTGCTCTTGGTTGACGAATGCATGGAGCTCGAAACGAACTCGAACGAGGAGTAACCGAGGTGCTTCTTGTCGAGCGCCGAAATTTCTGAATAGTGAACGTCTCCGCCCATGAACACGGCCGGCGTGTTCCAGCCTGCGACCTCCTTGAGAAATACGTCGAGCTCCTTCGGCGCCGTCGCTTGATAGCTCGTCGAGCTTTTGTCGGCGCGGCCGAAGAACGGGCTGCCTTCCATGACCCAGACCGGGCCTTTCGTGTTCTTCACGAGCGAAGTTGCCCATTTGATCTGCTCGGCTCCGAGAAAGCCCGTCATGCCGTTGCTCGAGAGCTTTCGAAAATAGCGGCTATCGAGAAAAAGGTAGCTCTGATTGAACGCGCGCAGGCACATGGAGTTGCCGGGCCCGGTGTAGAGCACGGGCTCCTGCTTGTCTTGGGCGAAGAAGGCCTTGAACACCGCGAGCGTGCCGGCTTTGTGCTTGTAGCTTCCGTCTTCGTTGTTTTTTCCGTAGTCGTGATCGTCCCAAACCGCCAGCACGGGCTTGAGCGTCTTCCATTGGTAGATGCCGAGGGTCGACCGCGTTTCGACGAAACGGGACCAGAGCTTGTCGGGTCCGTGTGAAAACAGGGTATCGCCATAAACCGCGTCGCCGACGAAGAAGTAGTAGTCGGCGTTCGCCGATTGGGCCGAGGGCCACATGGTCTTGTGCGCCGATTCGGAGTCCTTCATGCATGACATCACGGCGACTCGCGCATCGGAGCGGCTCAGGTCGACGGGTGACAGGTAGCGCTCGTCGAGCGATTTGTTGGAGGCGGTGTCGATGACGCTGAGTTGATATTGGTGCCCGAGCTCCAAGCCGCCGAACGCGATTTTGTCGACTCGCACGGGTGAGCTGCCGTTTGTCACGCTACGGGTTGCCGCCGGGTTCAAAACTCTTCCGGTGGCGCGGTCGGTGAGCGTGTAGGCGACTCTCATCGCTTTCGGGACGTCGACTGTCAGTTGGGTCGTCGTCTCGGTCGTGAGTCCTTGCATGATGCTCAGGCCGGCGCGAGCGGCTCGCCGGGCCAGCAGTTCGTGAGCCAGAAGTTGGGAGGGAAGAAGCGTGAGGGCCGCGTCGGCAAGAGCGAGTGCGCCCGCGTTTTTCAGAAAGATCCGTCTATTCATTTTCAACATCCTTGTTGTTCTTCACAGTCTTGCAGGGACATTGGTCGGGCTCAAACTTCGGCACGACAAACTGGCCGTTGGTCGGAACGCCCGGAACCCGTCGTGGGCGCGGCGTTGGGACCGTCTGGACCTTGGTGGAGCCCGCCATAAGTTCGGCTAAGACCAACCTTGAAGAAATCTCAAAAATTTCGCATTAATTCCTAAAACAACGATGTCTATCGTGCCCGCATCTTGCGGCGGGACCGTGGCGGACGAGATTCAGGACCGTGAGCCCGGTTAGAAGGATGCATTGCCACCGATGACCGAGAATGAAACCTCCAACCAAAACCAAAGTAATGGCGACAGTCGTTCGCCGGCCGAGCCGAAGCCTTTCAATGGCCTCGATCGCGAGGAGCTTCGCGCGCGCATTCGGCACCTCGAAGGCAAGATCGCGTTGAGCGAGCGCGAGATCAACCGCTTGAGCGGCTACAATGAAGGTCTCGAGCGGCAGACACAGGGGCAAAAAAAACAAATCGAAGGGCTGACGCAGCAGAACCAGGGCTTGCTTCGCCAAAACCAGGGTTTGATCGAGCAGAATCAAGGCTTGAGCAAAATCAATCAGACGCTCAAACATCAAAATGGCGGCACCGATGACAACGGTGCCGGACCGGCCTGAAATCACGGCGCCTGAGCTTTCAATCCATCGGACGCTCTGAGCGTCTCACTCTGAGAGAGATTTTCGTTGAATCGTCACCGGCGTCGTAGGCCGTTTTCGCGGCCAGGATAATCGCGCTGAGTTTCGCGGTCTTGCGCGTACGTGCGTCGACTTCGTTGACCCGCCCATTCTCGCGACGGTTTTGGAAAGTCTCCGCCCGTTTTGGGCGATCTGGCGGGCCGCGGCCTTGCACACTCTAGTGTTTGGGTTAGGGGAGAAAGGGACTTCATGAAATACCACATCAAGAGTTTAGCAATAGCCCTGTTATGCTGCGCCTGCAGCAATAGCTTCGAGCAAGCCTCGTCATCAGGTGAGGTTTCATTGGCCGGGGATTGGCCATACGAAGCTCTCGCGGAATCGCTCGCGGATCCCGAGAAAATCGAAGCCGCGAAATGCGAAGGCGGCAAGAAGGTCCTCGTGTGCCACGTGCCGCCGGGAAACCCGGCTGCGCGCCACACGATTTGTATCGGGATGCCCGCGGTGGAGCACCACCTGAAGCATCACGACGGTGAGGGTGCGCAAGACTATCTGGGTGATTGTGCCCAGCCGGTCCCGACTCCGAATCCGGAGCCGACGCCGACACCCGCGCCAGATCCGATGCCGACGCCGGCTCCGACGCCCGCACCGGATCCGATGCCGACGCCGGCGCCCACGCCGGCTCCGAATCCGGAGCCCACACCGGCGCCAACACCGGTGCCTGATCCCGACAATAACTTTTAGTTGTTGTCTGAATCCTCTGAAAACACTGAAGCCGTCCCGACCTGGGACGGCTTCTTATTTTTCGTGAAGGTTTCGGACCCAGGCTTACTGGGCGGTCATCTCGTCGTCGTCCGAATCGTCGCCATCCGAATCATCACCGCCGTCCTCGTCGTCGCTCTCGCCGTCTTCATCGTCGCTATCGTCTTCACACGCGCCTAGGGTGTCGTGCGCGTTCTCTCCGCGATCGTGATGGTACATATGGGACAAGACCGCGCGTTCGGCGATGCAAATCGTGTGGCGGGCGGCCGCGTTTCCGGGCGGGTAGTGACAAATCAAGACTTTGTGGTTGCGGTCCGTGCTCTCTTCTTCGTCCTCGGAATCGTCGCCGCAGCGATATTGGGTCAAAAGCTCGGGGTTGTTGATCACGTTGTCGAGGCGCGGGCCCGGCGGCGTGGTCGGACGATTGGGCGCGGGCGTAGGCATCGTGTCGCTCATGCTGCCCCGGTTGGGCTGCGGCGCGGGTACGGAGTCAACGGTACGCTGAGTGTTGGGGCCCGGAGGCGGCAAAGGGTCAGTGGCATTCTCGGCGTTATTCGCGCCTTCATTACCGGTCTCTTCGACGGCGCCGACTCCGCCAATCGAGCTTGCCGAGAACTCGTAGTCTTGCGGCGCGCAGGCCGAGGTCAGAAGAACCGCGACTCCGAGAAGCAAGCGGATGATGATTTTCATGAAGCCCCCTTGTCAGGACTCTGATGTGCAAGCGATGTGCTAGGCGAGTGTCAAATCCGTTACGCGCCGTTTTGCGTATGGGACGGGTTTTCTCAACCTGGAGCGTAGAAAGCCTGGATGGTGTTTAGGACGAGATCATCGATTCAGCGGGCATGGTTCTCAGGACGAGGCGCGGGCTCCTCTATATATTTGGCCATTATCGGGCGGGCATCGAAGCAGGTGCCGAGCTTCGCCAGTACGACGAACAGGCCGCTCGCCTTGCGATCGAGAAAAATGAACTCGCGCGGGGGCGCGTGATTACGAAATACGCGCTTGAATTCGAGAAACCGCGAAAGCAGCCGCGACGGCAAGTCGCTCGCGGACCAATCGTAGCGTCCTTGCTCGTCTTGAAACGGGCGGGGGCCGAAGTTGAGAAAAGGCTCGAGGATCTCTTGGCAGAACCTTTGGAAGTAGGCCCACTGCTCCTCAGTGAGTGGCTTTCGAAACATGCCGGTTCGTTCGCACCCGAGGCGGAACTCGCGGCTATCGTCGTCGATGAGCCCGCGTAAGACCTGGCGATAGCCGCTCACGAACTCGTCGGAGAACTCGCGTACGGCGCCGAAGTCGAAAAGTACGATGCGCGGTTTTTGTCCGTCGAGATTGATGGCGAAGTTGCCGAAGTGCGGGTCGGTTTGGACCTGCCGGAAATCGAAGAGCTCGATGAAGTAGAGCTCCAAGAACGTGCGGCCGAGCTCGTTACGCGTTTCGAGCGGGAGCGCGAGAACCCGCGGGTCGTCGATCCGAACACCTTCTTCGAAGCCCGTGCAGAGAACGGCGTCGGTCGAGTACTCGGGGATCGGATCGGGGAGAATGAAGCGCGAATCAGGCGCGAACTGCGCCTTGAATTTGGTGAGAGCCTCTCGCTCGAGATTGAAGCTCGTCTCCCGGTGAAGCATTTCGCGAATTTCGGAGAAGACGGGGCCGAGCGATTCCATCTGCGGAACGAGCTTCGAGAAGCTCAGCGCTGTCTTCAGCATTCGGATGTCGCCGTCGATCGCCTTTTCGACGCCGGGATAGCGGACTTTCACTGCGACCTCTCTGTCGAGCGGCTTGCAAAAGGCTTTGTGAACTTGGCTCATGCTGGCCGCGGCAATCGGCGTGCGTTCGATCTCGAGATCGTGCAGTTTCGGGCCGAGCTCGCGCGCGAGGATTTTTTCGACGACGGGCCATTCGAGGCTCAGCGACTGGCTTTGCAGCGACTTCAGAACCTCGTTCGCTTCGGGCGGCAGAAAATATTCTCCGTAAACAGAGAACATCTGGCCCATCTTCATCACGCTGCCTTTCATCTCGTGCATTTGATTCGCGAGTGCCGTGGCTTGCGAGATAATCAAGCTTTTGAGCCGGTCGTCGAGAATGTTTTTGTCGGACTCGAAGGCGCGCCCAACCCAGTGGCCGGCGGTGCTTGCGCCCACCGAGAGCGCGGTTTTCGCGAGCCCCCAGCCGCGATCCATCAGGCCGGATCGAATTTTCTTTAGTGTTTTGCGCTCGGACATTTGCACAGCTTACTACGAGCGGTGCGGATGGTCAGGTCACAAGAAATCGCCTGGCACTCCGCGCAGGCGTTACTGGACGTGTACGGTCAGGAGCCCGGTCGGAAACGTTCCGCGTCTGAGGTACTCGCGGTACATGCGCTCGTGATCACGCGGTTCGTATATGTACTCGACGTGCGGGCGAAGCTGACGCTGCTCGATGAGTGCGAGCGCGTCGGTCCAGCGCAGTGCCTGCCCTTGCGACAGCGTGATGTCCAGCAGCTGTGCGATCGTGGCGGGCGCGAGGTGGAACAGGCTGACCAAGCCGTACGTGACCATGTGAAGGCCGTAGGGTTTTCGGGCGGCGTAGAGGTCCTGGTAATGGCCGTATGAGGAACAGCTATCGATAAGGGCGATTTGGGTTTTGTCGCGGCGAAACTGGATGCTGTCGAGGTCGGCCTTGTTGAGGGTGCCCAGCATGTTGTAGAGGCTGAGCGCTTCGCCGTCGCCGGAGTGGCCGCCGAAGTAAATGACGTCGCCGTTTTCCCAGGCCTCTTTCCAGAATTTCGGGAAGGAGCGGAGCCGGCCTTCGTTTCCGGCATCGAGTAGTGCACTGCGAACGACGAAGGTTTGGCGCGCCGTCTTTTTAACGTAAGTGCTGAAGTAGCGGCGCTGAGGATCGTGATTGAGTGTCGCGGGTGTCAGCAGGTTGAGTTGATGGAAGTCGGCGCCGAGAGCGGCCCTCAGCTCCTCGAGGCTTTCGATTTTGCGGAAGCCGTGAACCCGAGTGACGAGTTGTTCGATGGCGGCGTAGGTCTTCCAGCCGGAGTCGCGATGAATGACGTTGGGAGGCGCGCCAGGGCGGGGGACTTGGTCGAAGCCGTTTGCGAAGTATAAGACAGTGAGATTGCCGTTTCCGTTTGCGCCTTGAATTTGCTGAAGAGGCACAAAATGGTGGACCGCCTGTTGGGCGGCGGTGGAGCGCTCGACGTAAAAGATGGTGTCGGTGGCGATCGGTGCGCGGCCGAGCTCGGGGCAGCGGTACGGGTTGTAGAAGTAGGAGAATTCATCGGCACGCCAGTAATGATCGTCAGTGCAGCGGCGCCATTTGGCGTCCGTGTAGGCTTGGAAATCGTCACGATAAATTGAAGGGAAATCTTTGAGAAGCGGAAGAATCACCTTTGCGCGCGGTTCGCCGCGAAGCCAACGAGCGAGAACGGGTTTGTGTACGATCATGGAGCCTTGGGCCTGGTAGCGGACCCACGCGTAAGGATCTTGGGCCGTGGGCGGGCGTGTGATGTCGGCTGCGAGAATCTGGGGCGGCTTGGTTCCGGCGAATCCTTCGATGAGATCGGCCGGAAAGCCGGTGGCTGCGGCGACTTCCGGCGAGTGGAACAGGCCGAAGACGTGCGCGGCGTGCAGGGCGGCGGCGGCTCGAATTTGAGGCGCGGTCAGAGTGGGCCCGCGGTGGAGCGTGCGGTAGGTCACCTCGTAGGTATAGCGAACCTCTTCGCCCGAGTGTGAAAGTGCGAGCGCGTGAGCTGTCGTCATGTGGCTCGTGGTCGTGACGACGGCCACGATCAAGGCTGCGAATAGTTGGATCAGTTGCGTGCGTAACATAAGCTCTCCGGCTCCTTGGAGAGTGATAGCCTGTCCGGCCGGGAATCTCAATGGGCCGGATGCGGGTTGAAGAATGTGCGGGAGTGGTCAGTGGCTGGGCAGGGTGGATGGGCGTGCGCCTGGATTGAGCTGGCTTGGAACGCCTTTGATTCTGCGGGGTTGGCGGTGTGTTCACCTGTCCCGGGACAGGTGAATGGGGTGAGGGCCGTGGCGTGTGAGCCGCGGGCCAAGCACCGTTCGCCGGTCGCGGCCCGCCGGT
>DASUEL010000270.1:0-10565 GCA_036275095.1 Bdellovibrionales bacterium | reverse complement strand
CGATCTCGCGTTCGAGCTCCCGCAAGATATCGAGCGCGCGGGCATGCTCATGGCAAAAAATCAGGGCCGCGCACAGATTCACCCGGCCCACCCGATGAAAGTAGCGGTCATCGGCGAGCTCGAGAAACTTCTCGAGCTGCGGAATGGCGTCGCGATAGCGCCACTGATTGAAAAGCGCGTAGGTCTCGTAAAGTAGAACCTTGGAGTAGGCCGACGGCTCCAGCCGCTCGAGAATGCGCTGCGCTTCGGGAAACGCCCCGATATGCGTGAGCGCGAACGCATACTCGGCGCGCTCGAGCACGCTGAGGTCGGCGGCTTCGAAGCTCGACTTCTTGATTTCACGAGTGAAAAGCTTCAGCGTGAACTGCGGATAGCCCGCGCGGGTCGCGATATTGCCCAGGCGGCCGTAGTGGGTGCGAGGAACAGCCCCGAGGCTCATCTTCATTAATGTCTTTTTGACGGCGGCGCCCCGGCCCTGTTTGATCAGCGATTCGAATTCGTCGAGCTGCGTGGGCCAGTCCATGACGGTTACGGCACCTCGAGCAGCGAGTTGCCCACACAAAGGCTCGCGTCGACCGTTCCGGCGGCGTCAGACGACCACTGGATCTGGCCGCGCACTTGTAGCATGACCGGACGCGGAGTTCCGCCGCCGGTGGGGCGGTTCACGCAGCCGCCGACGCTCAGCTCGTTGTTGATTTTCGAAACGTAGCCACCGCAGTCGTAGAGCTCGCCCGCCACTTGAACAGCGAGGCGAAGCTCGCCGAGCTCGCCCGTGAATCGCACGTCACCGTCGATCGCGCCGCCGCTCGCGCTTTGAATCGCGAAGCGTCCCGACTCACCCGAGGCGGTCACCACGAGCGGCTCCGGCGAGCACGTGTATTCAGTCGATACGCAGTAGCCGAAAGCCTCAATCGTGGCGCCAGCGACCTTGCCGTTGAAAACGCCGGCGAGGCCGCGCTCCCCGATTCGGAAGGAGCTCAAAACCGCGAGCTCGAAATCGGTTCCGAGATAGCCCGTGCCGAAGTTGCCGTTTCCGAAATCGTGATCGCTGTAGCGGAGCACGGGCACGGTCGCGGGCTCCGCGCTTCGCGAAAAGATATGAGCGACGTGGAACGAGTACACGTCGTACCACCTGATCAATAGGCCGAAGCCTTCTCCTGGAAAGTCGCAGAGCGCTTCGTTGAAATATTCGGCGGCTCGTGGCAAGCCGCGCTCGTAGATCCGGTTGTCGTGAGTCAGGTGATCCTTGCGGTAGCTCTCGGCGCCTAGGTCGGAGACCGGCACTTCGCGCGAGGTCTGCAGGCATTCGCTCTCGATCAAGACGGTGTCGGAGCCGGCCGCGACCGTGAGCGTTTCAAATAACGGGCGCCCGGCGTTCGCGCACGAGAGGAGCTTGGTCGTATAGATGCCGGGCTCAGGCCGGTGCCCCGTATAGCCGGAGCCGTTCCCCGACATTCCCGACTTCGAGTCATTGCAGTTCTGAAACAGCACGATGAGGGCCAGCATCAGCGCGACCGCGCGGCCCGTGTATTGAATGCGTGTGTTCATACTCACAGCGTATCCCGCCCTTAGTCCATTATCGGCTTATATTCACCGATAGTTGAGCGGGAGCCGCGTCTCATCGCGAGACGGCCGGCTCGGCGGGGTCTCGAGGTGAACCGGGGCGCGCTATAAAAGCGTCAAGGTTTTCCGGTCGGCGCTGAAGCCCAATGCGTAGTCCTTCAAGAAATCGTTGCCGAGCTTTCCGTCGGCCGTAGGGCACGAAACGCCCTTCGTTTCGATGTCGACCGGAACCGAGGCGACCACGCCGCCCAAGCGAAGCTCGGCGCTTCCGATTCGCTGAACGACGCGCGTGGAGCCCACGCCGGCGCGGGTCGCGCTCGTCGTGGCCAGCGTCCCGAGTTTTTTCGCGAACTGCGGTGTGATCGCGGCCGAGCGGCCGCCCGTGTCGATGTAAAAGCGCCCGGCAATTCCGTTCAGCTCCGCCTCGACGAGATATTTGTTCGACTGTTTTTCAGAGCAAGGCGTGAGAGCGAGCACCCGGCCGCCGGAGCCCGAGCGCAAGCCGCGCTCGAGACGCTTGTTTGGAAAATCGAGCGTGAAGGCTTCACCCTTGAAAAATTCCTGCGGGCCGAAAATGCCGGCGATGCCCAGTTGCCGGAACGGCGGCGGCACGGGCACGACATAAAGCTGCCCGACCTCCCGCCGCGTGCCTCCGACCGTAAGAGCGCGCACGGCCGCCCGCTTCGCTTCGAAGCTGAAACCGCCCGAATCGGTTCCTTTCACCGCTGCTCCGGCGAGCGGGATTTTTCGCTCCTCGACGAACCAGTCGGCGAGCACGGTCTCGCTGGCCCCTGAATCGACGATCATTTTGACCGGACCGGTGCCGTCGAGTGAAACTTCGACCGTCAGAAACGGCATGCCCTGCACGCTCGTCAGCGGAACGGCCTCACGGGACGGTGTCGTCGCGCAAGCCGAAACTATGGCGACAAAAAGCAAAACGAAACGAGACGTCATTTGCATACGAACGGCTGGAGCTTCAAGAGCCCGGCCTTGCCGAGCTCGCGCCCGTCGACGTCGACGAAGCGGATCAAGTTGAAGTGCGGAGGCGCCGCCTCTCGCGGATACGCCGTGTAGACCTCGGCCGCAGCGAGCTTGGTCTTGTCGACGCGAACGGCGCCGGCGAAATACTTATAGACCGGATCGGTATCGATAAGCTTCAGGATCTCGGCCCGGTAGTAAACCGCCAAATCGAGGCTCTCGTAATACAAGTTTTGCGCGGCTGGCGCCTGCAGCTGCAGCCGCAGCTTGTAGTTGACGTTGTGAAGGAGCTCGAACCGGCCTGAAAACGGGGCTTGAACGCCCACGCTCGTGAAGTCGCACGACACGCTCGAAGCCGCGAAACCCGCTTGGGCCTTCAAGCTCATGACGACGGCGGCGGTTAGGTAAAAAATGATCTTCTTCATCGGGGCCTCCCAGCTCGGCGGAAGCTACCAAGCGGGCTTCAGGGCTGTAAAGGCAATTTCAGGCTTTTGCGCGGGCGCCGGTTATAACGCGAGCCGGGGCTCAAATTCCATTGGCAGGATGGGCGAACATTCGCACACCCGAGATGGTGCCGTCTTGAAAGACGCATTCGCGGGAACGCACGTCTCCGTCGCCCTGGTAGGCTCCGAAGTTCGGCGTGTAAACGCAGCTTTCACCGCTTTCGCAGAGGCCGTTGTCGTTGCCGGCGCCGTCGGCGACCAGCTCGGCGGCATTCAAAAGATACGCGCGCGGGGCGGTCTGCGTATCGGAGAAGACGCGGTCGCCTTGCACCGCCGCGGGGCAAGCCGCCCCGTGAACGAAAGGCGCGTTCGGAATGGTCGCGGCGCCGCTTCGATTGAGCAGTGACGAGTCGCCGGCGCGCAAGCGCAGATCGGCGATCCGGCAGGTTTGACCGGGCCCGCACTGAAACGAGTAACCGTCGGACTGGCCCCACGTTCTCCAGGGCGAAGTGAAATGCACCCAATCCAGAATCGCCTCATAGGCCGCGGCGCCCGAAACGTCGGAGGCATTGAATGGGTCATCCGCGGTGACGGTGCCGAACATCGCGTTCGACATGTCGACGACCACGCGAGTGGCGTCGGAGGCGCCCTGATTCTGGCACGTGTTCGTCAGGCCGGGGTTCGTGCCGCCGCTCACGAGGCATGACGGCGAGCCGACCAGAAGGAAGCCGCTGAACTGATTATTCGAGCTTGCTTCGAGGCGCACTTCGCCCCACTCGACCGCGACGTTGGCGAATTTCAACCGGCTCGAGCCATTGAGATTGAGCCGGCCGCCTCTCAAGATCGCGATGTGTGAAAACGTGTTGTCGTTCGAGCCTTCGAGCACGTCGAGCGCCGTCGCGATCACCGCCGCGTTTTGCACGGTATTGCGAGTCGAGCCCGCCGCGAGCCTGAAGCCCACGGCGGCGCTGACGGCGACCGCTCCCGTGATCACATTGTGCGACGAACCCTCGAGCAGCACGCTCCAGCCGTTGTTACCTGCCATGATGCCGGTGACGACGTTGCGCTGGCTGCCCACGAGCCGCAAGCCGCGCGCATAGTTGTTCGAGACCGTGATCGATGAGAGCCAGCTGTCATGCGTGTCCCAAAGGGCCAGCGCATCGCCGCTCGTGGAGTCGATTCGAAGCTGCGACACGTGAAGCGCGCGGCTCGACTCGAATGAAAACCCGGCCGGGTCGCGCGTGCCGAGTATGCCGGTCAGCTCGCTGCGATAGACGCGCGAGAACGAGACGTTCGCGAAAACCGCGCCTTTGTCGAGCGTTCCGCCGGCCGCGCGCCCGTCGAGCTTCGCCTCGAGCCACAAAAACTTTTGGGAGCCCGCGCAGAACATCGCCGCCACGCCCAAGGACGACGTTTCGCCGCTCGCCGTGTCGCAGTTCGGAGCGCCGAGCCCCGCGAATTTGATCGCGGCTCCCGCGAGCGTCACGATCGCGGCGCCGTCTAAATTGATATTGTAGCCGTTCGTCAATACGTCCCGCGACGTCACGAACACCGTCCCGGGCAGATACCCGCGATCGGGGCCGGTGCCGTCGCTATCGACGTCGTCGAGCGTGAGAACGGACTCCATCGCGTTTTCAGGCAGCAGCACGACGCGGTTTCGCCACCAGGGCTCGAGCCGGCTGCTGACGAGGGCGACTCCGCTTCGCCGCAGGACGACCCGGTTATACTTGAAGGCGAGCACGTCGAGCAGGTCGCGCAGGCCGCGGTGAGCTTTGAGACCCGAGGAGCGGAAGGTGGCGACGCCGTCTTCGATGCGGCAGTTCCAATGAAACGCATCGAGCGCGTCGTCGAGAGTCAAGCCTTCGCACGAAGCATGGCCGGCCGCCGTGACTTTGCGTGCCTCTCCGCCATGCACGCATGCGCTGTACGCGCCAGGCTCGTCGCCCGTGCAGGCGGAGCCGTCCGCCCTGCGATATTCGTTCCAGTCGCCGGAACCCGCGAACGCCGGCTCCACGACCAGATCTTCAGGCAGCGTTTCGGGCGCGAAGCTGCCGAACGCCGAGTCCGAGAACGTCGCGAGCTCGCTTTCGCTCACGACTTCGTTCAGGCGCGTGATCAGTGGCTGCACGTCGAGCTGCACGCGTTTGACGCCGGCGGTGAGCTGGAGGTCGCCGCGAAACGAGAGCCGAACGGCCGCGGTCGTGTCGAAAACGCCTTGTGCGTTGACGAGACGGAGACTGCGCATTTCGCCGCAGTTCCGGTCGAGCTCCAACTCGAGTTTGACGTAACGGCCTGGGGGCAAGCGCACGGCTCCGAGCTCCGCGCCCTCACGCTCGAGAATCAAATCCGAGATCGGCGCCAGGCGCGACTCGGTAACTCCGTCGGCGGACTGCCAATGGAGGGCGCGCGCGCAGAGGCGGTAGCTGGCTCCGCCCGCGTCGGGCGTGAATCGCGCGATCGAAAGCTCGACCAGCGGGTTGCCCGCGACCGTTTCGTCGCGGCGAAATACGCCGCCGCCGGAGCAGTTGGTGTAAACCGCCGCCAAGAAAACAAAGTTGAGAGTCATGGTCCAGAGGAGCACACGGCGATCGAAACGCATGTCAGTCGCCCTCCCCTTTCAGGGGGCTCTTCGCGAGCGGAAAGCCCATGAAACCGATCTGGTAAACCGAGTCGGGCCGCTTCGTCTTCGTTTTGCTCTTTTGAATTTTGGAGATTCGCTCGAAGCTCTCTTCAACGGCTTGCTTGAACGCGTCGAGCTGCTCGGCCGGAATGGCCAGCGTGGTGCTCATGATGAATCGCTCGTCACGCGGAACGACGTCGATCGCCTCCGACGCGAGCCCGTACATTTGTTTGTGAAACTGGCCGAGCGCCAATTTGAACACCCCTCCCTTACATTCTAACTTCTTTTCGGTGCTTTGAACCCTTCCCTTTCGGTCGACTTTGATAAAGCCGGTTCGCTTGAGAAACCGTATCGCTTTGAGAATTTCTTTGTGCGAGAGCGGAAAGCACAGCCGTTTCTGGATCCACGCCGGCTCGAGCTTGAAGCCGGGCAGCGACGCCATTTCGCGGATCGCGACGAAGTACCACTTCGTCATGTACCGGTAAACTTCGGTCTCGTTTCGGTTGAGGCGGCGGTATTCGCGAAAGCGCTGCAGCTCCTGAAGCGCCCGCACCCGCTCCTCGGGCACGTTCGAGTCGGCAATCACCGTCAGGAGCTCGAAGTACCTTTGCTCTTCAGGGGTGAGCTTCAGGAGCGGCAGCCACGCCTCCTTGAGCGCGCCCGTGAGGGCGCGGTGCCCATTCAACACGTAGGAGACGTAAGCCGGTGAAACACCCAGCTGAGCGGCAAGCCCTCGCAGCGAAAAGCCGGACTGGGTCGCTTTAGCGGTTTCAAGCCAGCTCTTCAGGAACTCGCGGTAATCGTGATGGTGGTAGATCTGTCCGGCGCTCCCATCCATATAATGTTTATCGGCGCACCGGACCAAATACTTGATCCAAACCTTGTTAACACTTTGAGGCCTTCACTACGAGTGCCCGGCCTCTGCAGAACGAATCTGATCTCACGGTTGTTAACAGCTTGATCTCAATTCGAGGCGTTTAATTCATTTGAGCCTATATTTTGTTAACAGACTGTGAGTGATTTATCTTTTTCTGTCTTAAATCAGAGAGTTATGCAGTCAGCCGCCAAGAGACTCGCTGTTTTGGGCGCCTATTTTGTTAACACTTGATGAAATGGGAGCGAATTGCCAGCGAGCTGACATGGCCCAGGCCGTGCACTGCTCAGTCTTAGAAACGGAATTCAAAGGGGGATTCATGGTTCACGGTTTTCGCGCGCTCTTTGCCGCGCTTTTTTTCACGTTGCTGATCGCGGGGCCCGCCGAGGCTCAGCGCATGATCACCGTCACGCCGTCGAGCGCCACGCTGAGCGTGGGCCAGACGCTGCCGCTCTCGGCCTCCGAGCCGGTTTCACAGTGGATCACGAGCGACCCCGCGGTCGCGACAGTCTCGGCCTCCGGCGTGGTCACCGCGCGCGGAGCGGGCTCCGTCACCATCACCGCCAAAACCAAACGACGTAAAGGCGTATTCACGGGCACGGTCTTAGCGCCCACACCGGTGCCGGAACCAACGCCCACCCCCACGCCGGCGCCGGCGCCAACGCCCACGCCCACGCCGGCGCCAACGCCCTCGCCGATTACTGAGAAGCCCATCTTCGGATCCGTCGATCCCGTGATTCTCGGAACCTGCAGCGCGGCGGTTCACGATAAGTATGTGCTCGACGGCGGCGATGGTTACCGCTATCGGACTTGGCATCCGCAGGTGGATCCTTCAGGCTGCCGCTTCGCGCACGAGCACGGCGACGACCCGGCGTCGATCAAGCATCCCGAAATCTCGGCCGAGCCGGTTTTGTTCGGCTACGTCGGCAAACGCCACCTCCATGACGGGCTCCCGCACGATGAAGCGCACGAGGGTTTCAAAGTTTTCGTCGCGAACCCGGGCGACGTGAACGACGAAGGCCGCGTGAACCGGGTGTACAGCCGGTCGGTGTTTCACATGGGCACTGGCGGCCCCAAGCGTTTCAACATGCGTTTTCACTCAGCCGACATCAAACTGATTCACCCGGAGTTTGGCTTGAAGGCGTTCACGCAAATGATGATGGACACCGGCGGAGTTCACGCCGTCTGCGACCCGCGCTTTGAGGGCGCGACCAAAGACGTCGTCATGCTGAGCTCACCTTGCAAGCTGGGCTCGACCTACGAGATTTGGGGCACCACAGGGAGTGTGATGTACCAGGGCCGCGAGATCTACCGCGCGTTCGCGACGCCGGCCGTGTTCGATCCGATCACGGTCTTCAATCCGGCCAACCCGACGGAGCTCGTGTACATCTGGGATCCCCGGGTCGACGCGACCCTGCTCTTTCCGGGCAACCCCCGCGAGGGCTATCGCGGCTGTGACCGCGAGAGCTACGCCCAGCCCGGTTACTGGTACAATGACACCGATCGCACGGTCTTCTATACCGATGCGCACGGCGAAGAGCTGCCGTCGACGGATCCGCTTGCGCTCAAGCAAGTCATCAGCCGCAGCCGCTCGGTCGGCGCGCAGGCCACGAACGACGGCCTGGTGCAGTTCAAGATGCGAAAGGATTTCTGCGCGCCCGGCCTCGGCTTGAAGAACTAATCTCGGGACCGGTAATGGGCGCTCTTTTCGAGAGCGCCCTTCAGCAAGAGTAAGAACACGAATGGCGCGACTCCGGCCTGCAGCGTGTCCCCCCGATGCTCGAACGACCAAATAAACGCGATGAGGACCGCCGCGAGAAAGAGCGCAGAGAGTTTCAGCGTTTGGCGCTCTCGCGGCAGCTCACGCTCGAAGGCGCCGCTGCGGCTCACGGCCATGGCGAAGGCCACCGCGACTCCCACGAACAAAAACAGCGCCGATTCCCGCAGGCCGTCGAGCAGCCCCGTCAAGAAGGCGCTCTCGAGCCAAAACGCGAGCCCGCCGAAGAACATAAACAGATTTACGCCGGCGACCAGCCGGCTCACGGCGAAGCTCCGGCTCCAAAAAAGCGCCAGCACTTGCACGAGGGACGCGGCCGCGCCCCACTTGAAGGCCGCGGGCCACGCGTCCGCCGAAAATTCCAGCGCGCGTGCCGTGGCCAAAAATACCGTCAATGGCAGAAACTGAACGAAACGAAACACGTCTACTTCGCGGGCGTGGTCACACACGTCGTCGTGCCCGCCTTGCCGCGCATGCGGCCTTGCCGAACGTGGCCGCCGCAATCGAGCACCACCTTGAGATGCAGACCGCGGCTGTTGCGTATGCCGTACGGGTCCTCCGGAGCGAGCACCCGCTCGGTCAGCGTGAGGCTTGATTGGCCTTCGAGGTCGTTTGCCACGACATAGTCGGACGGCTGCGCCAGTTGGCCGTTGAGGTAAACCGACAAGTTCGCGCCTTCGACCGGCTCCGAGAAGAGCACGGGCTCGAGCCGCAGATGTTTCTTCACGTCGGTAAACATATAGACGAACCGCAGTTTCGCGCCCGGCGCGGGGACTTCGTTGAGCAGCACTTCGCCGCCGCTCACCGCACGCTCCGACGGATTCAGCTCGCGGCCGTCGACGAAAACCCGAACGGACTCGGGCTGAAGCGGCTCTTTGGCGAGCATCCACTTACGCTGATACTCGGGGCGGCCTTTCGGCATCGAGCTCGTCACCGAGCCCCGCTCGGTCTGGCCCTTCTCGGGGTTGTTGAGCTGGACGCCGACATTGCGTTTGTTGACCGGTAGGCTCGGATCGAGCCCCGGGACCTTGTCGACCGTATATGTGATCTTGTAGGTCGTGTTCAGACGGTCGAGAATGTTTTCGAGGACCGTATCGAGCGAGATTTCGCCGCGAAGCACTTTGTCGAAGTCGTAATACTCGCCGCCGCTGGTCTGCACGATGCCCTGCTCGCCCTGAAACGGGGTATTGTAGCCGTCCCACGTGAGCTGCTGGCCCCGGTGCACGTGCTGCGTGCGCGTGACCGCGAAGACTTTCATCTGTGACTCTTTGATCGCCTGAGTGACCTGGCTCATCGTCGGCGCTTTGTCGCCGATCGTGCCCTGGTTGTTCGGCGAATACAGAAAGCCCCAATCGGTCACGAGGATGACGAAGCGCTGGGAATCGCGGCCCCACGGCGCCTTCGACGCATCGACGAGCGCGCCCATAGGATTCTCGTCGAGATCGGGCCACCCCGGGTCTTTGCCGTTACCGCGAAACGCGCGCAATTGTGAAAGCTCCGAGAGCAGTTCGCGAACCTGCGACTCGGTCGAGGGATCGTTTGGATTGTTGTCGTAGAAGCGGCTGCATGCCTTGACGGTGTAATCGCCGAACGTCGCGAAGCACATGCGCGTGTGGTAGCCGCGGGACCGCGACGTACGAATGAACTCGGCCAGGCGCTTTTTCGCCGTTTCGATCAGCTCCACCATCGTTCCGGTGATATCGACGAGAAAGATGATATCGGCGGTCTCTTTGGTACGCTCAGTGTCGGCCGAAAGCGTAAACGGGCGAACGGGCTGGCCGTTCTCGGTGACGTTGAAGTCGTTGGCCGAAAGACCTTCGACTGAGCGGCCGTTTTTCAGCGCGCGAAAGGCGACCGAGACGATGTTTTCGTCGTAGCGCGCCTGCTGAAACGTGGCCTCCGAGGTTGAAAGCTCGAATTGTTTCTCGAACACGTCCTGTTTGCTCGGCGAAATGTTGACCCATTCGCTCTTGGGGCCGCAGCCCACCGTCAGCATCCAGCTCAAAACGACCGTTGAGGTCACAATGAATTTTTTGCTCATTCGTTCTTCTCCTGTACAAGGCGCGAAATGAGCAATCCCGGGACCGCACCGCGGTCGCCCTCAGATACTAGCTGACACGAAAATTTGGAGCTGAGTGAGAAAAAAGACAAACGCCCTGACAAAGGTGGGCACGGGTAAACCGCCGCCCCGGCCACAAACCGGGGCTGCAATCTCTGAAACGGAGCTTAATTCAGCGGAACCGAGCGGCCACAACCGAGACCGCGCGCGCGCGGCTGGTTCGGATCGATGTTCGCCTGCTCGACTTTGAA
>DASUEL010000269.1:0-17164 GCA_036275095.1 Bdellovibrionales bacterium | reverse complement strand
GGCGGTGATCAGAAGAAAGATAATGCACACGCTCATGAGATCGATGAACGGAACCAGGTTCAATTCGATCGTAGTTTCGCGGCCACCACCGCCTTCTTCAATCTGTGCCATGACGTTTCCCTAATCCTTCTGGTTAGTCCTTGAGTTTATCCCGGTTGGCGACCACGAGATTCAGCAGGTTCATCGAGCTCTCGGCCATGTCATTGAGCGCGCGGCTGATGCGAACCTGGAAGTATCCGTAGAAGACCAGAGCGGGAATCGCAACGATCAGCCCGAACGCGGTACAGTTCAGAGCTTCCGCGATACCGCGTGAAAGCATCTCGGCCTTTTGCGAGGGATCGGCCATCGCGACGCCGCCGAACGAGATGATCAGACCGATAATCGTTCCGAGCAGCCCGATGAGGGTCGCCACGTTACCGAACACCGCCAAGAAAGCCGTCCAGCCCTCGATGCGGGGAGTTTCGCGTAGAACGGCTCCGTCCATCGCGACCTGCACTTCCTCGTCGGGGCGCTTGTTGAGCACCTGAACGAGTCCCGCCTTGAGCGTGTTCGTCAGCGGCACAGGCTTCGCGTCGCAGAACGTGATCGCCTGGCGAATGTCGCCTCTCAAAATCATCCCGAAGAGCTTCTCGTTGAAGTCTTCTTTGTCGATCGTGAGGCGTGATAATGTCAAAAATCTCTCGACGATGAGAAGTGCGACGGCAATGCCGACGCACGCGATGAAAATCATCGCCGTGCCGCCTTCATGGAAGGCTTTTGCAACGAAGTTGGCATGCTCCACTGTTGCCACAGCTGTTGTCGGATCCACGATGTCCCTCCTTTGGACAAAGGTTCTCCCCTCGGGCGAACCTTGAAGTCAGAAATAACTATTGCTGCATCAAGAAAACGAACGGATATGCCACGACCGCGACCTGATCGCCGGGTGGTTCCGGGAATATCCACGTTTTCAGACGCTGAACCATACAATTTTCAACGACCGGACTGCCGAGCGTCGACGTTTTTACCTTGGCCGAAAGCACCCGGCCGCGGTCACCGATCTCCCACTCGAGCACGACTTTACCGTGCAGGCTGGGGTCGCGGTTCAATCCCCGCTCATAGCAATCTTTGATTTGTCTTTGGTTGGCGATGATCACGCGGCGAATACCTTCTTTGTCGATGTTGCCCGTGAACTGCTCGCCCGCGCCGCCGCCGACGTCGACGGATGCGCGATCTTTGTCACCGAGGGTTCCGGTGCCGTAGCCGGAAAGGCCTCCGCCCTTACCCTTGGTTTTCACGCCTGCAATGCCGACGGTGGCCGTGCCTTGCCCGCCGGCACCAATGTCTTTCATGCCGAGGCCCGGAGCGTTGCCCGCGCCTTGCGCGGCGGCGCCGGTTGCTTCGGCCGCGGCGCCCGTCAGGGAGCCCGAGCCTTCGCTCGTCTTTCTGAGAGCGGCTTGCGTTCCCGATTTTCCGAAGACGCTGAGGAGGCCTTCTTTCGTGACGTCCTTCGGCTTCGGTGCGGCGGCGGCGACCGGTTTGGTTTCAACTTTCGTCGGCGTCTTAGCGCCGACACCTTTGGTGATGCCTTTATCCGGGCCGGCTTTGTCGGCCGTCAGCTTCTTCTCTTGGCTCTTCGATTCGTTCGGCTTCGCCTCGGAAGCCGCGCCCTTCAGCGCGTCTTGCGTCGGTTTGTCTTTCGGGAGCTCCGGAAGGCCCGCGAGCTCGTCCATTTTGACTTCAACGCGCTCGGGTTCTTTCTGATATTGGAAGACCGCGACGCGTTTTGCTTCGGTTTCATCGGGCTCTTTCACCTCGGGCGAGTACACGGCCATGTAGAGGCCGAGCACGGATCCGATTACGAAAGTCGCGATCACGCCCGCGAACTCACTTGTCGAAAGCATGAAAAACGGAGGCGGCAGCGGTTTCGGCGTGTCGGCGGTGTAACGAATGTAAATCGAAAGACCGCGGCCGAAGTCGACGCGCAACATTTCGCCCTGCTGGAGCGGAATTGCGAAACCCCCGCCGATGGTGGCCAGGCGCTTTTCGCGAATATAATCGCGAAGCGGCGTTTTCGTATTTTCGTAATAATGCTCACCCGTCATCGAATCGCTGACGAAGACGGTCACGAACGAGTCGATCTTCACGAGCGGATGCTTGATGTGCGGCGAACCGAACACCGGCAAAATAATCTCATTGTCGGGATGCGAACCGATATTTACGACGCCGGCTTTATCGAAATGATGAGTGCTGAGAATGCGTTCGCCCCAAACGACCATCAGCTCGACGACCGAACCCTTGCCCGGCTTAATAACCTTTGAAATGTCTTTAATGTCGCTCGGGGGCGCGAAGGTCTGCTTCGCCTCACGCACCGGCTTGATGATTTTGCCGTCGACATTCGCGCCGGAAGCTGGCTGCGGCTTCGAAGCGCGCGTAGGCTTCGACTCGTCTTTTTTCGCGACGATCGCCGGAGCTTGCGGCAGCCCCTTTGTTTCAGGAACGACATCATCGTCTACATCGGGCTCGGGCTTCGCAGGTTTCTTCGGCTTAATTTCCTCCGCCTTCGGCTTCGGCGGAGCGGCCGCCGCAGCGGGCTTTTCCACAGGTTTTTCAACGGGCTTTTCCGGAATCTTCTCCGCGACTTTCTCGACAGGCTTCTCTGCGGGTTTGTCCGCCTGAAGCTCCGAAGGTTTTGGCGGCGGCGTGAACTTCGCCGGGGCCGGAGTCTCGGACTTGATTTCTTTCGCGGCCGGAGGCGGCGCCTTCGGTTTCGGCAAGCCTATGAAGAACTCGGCGCGGAACGGACCAATGCGGATCTCGTCGCCGGATTTGATCTCGTCGTCGAGAATCGACTCATCGTTTTTGAACGTTCCGGTTTCTGAGCCCAAGTCGCAAAGGAAGTACTTCCCTTCGCGCTCTTCGATCATCGCGTGAATCGGAGAAATACCGTCGCCGTCGAGACGAACGGTCGCTTCACCCGTGCGGCCGAGAATGACCGGCGGCTCTTCAACCTGTTTCACGAGCACGAGCTCGGAACCGCGATATATGCGCAAAAACAATAGCTGTTTCACTCGGAAGTTCCCCCGCGCCGCTGAACGGCCTCGCCTGTCTTTCGCATCTCAGGAAGGAAATTCTCACGGAGCTTGATCAACCGGCCGAAGTTGTACTGCTTCTTCTGCAGAATCGACATCAGCTCGGGACGCTTGACTTCACCTTCGATCAACTGGTCTTCGAAATCGACTTTCGTTTTTTTTCTGCTCGCGGCGGCGCTGCCCTTGGAGGCTCCGGCATTTTGCGCCTGGGCTAAAGCGAGTTCCGACACGAGCGCGGCGAACACGACGATCGCTCCAATGACGACAGCTCGCTTGTCAGCTAAAACCTTCACTTGATCGCCTCCGCCTTTTCGGCCAACCGCTGAGCCTTGTTCAGTATACCTTCATCCTGAGAGAGAAATCTAATCTTATTCACGATCTTCAAGCCACCCTTCTTGTCCTTCAAGTGCTCGACTAGAAGAATGGCGTAGTTCAAAAGTAGAGTTGGATTATTGCTTTCACCCGCTCTCACGTTCTCCAAAACTTTCGCGGCATCGGGATACTTCTTCACGCCCATGAGAGCGATGGCGAAGTTGTTGGCGATGACGGGATCTTTGTCCATGTAGCGATAAGCCTTTTGCATGTACCCGACGGCCGCCGGATAGTTTCTCGTTCTCACGAGAAGCGAGCCGAGATTCGCCGCGCTCTCGGGATGATCGGGGTCGAGCTCCTGCGCCCGCTTGAAAGACGCGATCGCCTCGGTTTGCTTTTTTTCTTTCAAGTAAACTAGACCGAGGTTGTTGTGCACGGTCGCCGATTTCGGATACAAGGCCAGTGCTTTGGCGAGAATTAGCTTCGCCAATTCCGGCTTCCGACGGTTGAAGTAATGCATCGCCATCGCATTGAGCGTCACAAGGTCTTTTGAATTTTTCGCAAGAAACTTCGAAGCCTCACGAACGAGCAGCTCTTCGTCGCCCGTTTGCAGTGCCGAGCCGAGCGGCTTGTACTCGGCGCCCGCCCTCATTTTGGCCTGGCCACCCTGCGGTTCAGCCGATTCTTCCGGCGCCTCTTCAGCTTGATCCGGCGGCGGCTCCCCTGCGTCGGCACCGGCGGGCGGCTGTTGGCCCTCGACGGCCGCTTCAGCCTGGTCGTCGGACATCTCGCTCAATCCAGGCCCTTGCTTCTGGCCTTTCGCGCAACCGACCGCCATCAAAATGAGAAAAATCGAAAGTCGCTTCATCATCAAAGTCCCATGTAGTCCTGCGCCTCAGTCGGAATCGCGGCTTCACCGTAGTCAACGAAATTGACCGGATCGTATTGCTGCATTCCGCGAATCGCGATTTGGGTCCACTCGGTGGCAACCCGAAGCTGCCCCGCGCGCTCGATGGCCGCGGTGAAGTTTTCGATCGCCTGCTTTTGGAACGGTTCGGAGACCTTTCGGAGCTCTTTGCGATACATGTCGGCTTCTTCCGGCTTTAGGCCCTTGGGAATCGGCGAGCCTTCGATCGAACGAAACATTTGATCGTAGGCTTGCCCCAGAACCGCGAGTGCGCCTACGACTTGATCACCGGAGTCATATTTGATCACTTGTTGAAGCTCGGTGTTCAAGCGGCCGATCAGCTTGAGCTTCGATTGCACTGCGGCTTCAGCGCCCTTCGGGTTGCCGGGGATTCGAATGGCCTTGAATTCCTCGAGAATCGGTAGCGCTAATTTGAATTTCGCCTCGGCCGCGTACCAAGCGCCAACAGAGGGCTGATTCTTGGCGAGGCGCGCTTGCGCGTTCACCGTCTTTTGGTACCAATCACGCGTGGGCGTTTTGCGGCCCATGCGTTCATGGATGCTTGCAATTCGATAGTGCGCCTCCACAACTCGCGCGGCATTCGATGGATAAGACTCAATGTACTGTTGATAAAACGAGTTCGCCAGCGTGAGCGCGCCGCGCTTCTCGTGAATCTCGGCGATGAAAAACGATACTTCCTTGCGATCCGCCTTACGGCTGCGCTTCTGATATTCTTCGAAGTCTTTGATCGCAAGCGTATAGCTCTGAAGGCCCTGACGGATGAGTGCGGCATTAAACAGCAGATCGGTCGACTTCGGATCTTTCGGATTGTCACGCGCGATCGACTCGAACTCCCTCGCGGCCTTTTCATACTGACCTGTCAGCTCGTACAGACGCGCGAGAAGCTGCCGGCTCTGCGTGCGCAGCTGCTCCGACTTGGGATTCTTGTCGCGGGTATTGAGCACGAGTCCGTACATTCGGATCGCGTCGAGAGTTTGGCCGGCCCGCTCGAAATTCACTGCCGAGTTGAACTGAGCGCTGGTCGCGAGCTCCGAACGCGGATGCGCTTTCGCGAACGTCTCGTAGTCTTTCGCCGAATCCAGGAATTTCTTGTCTCGCTCGGCGAGCTCGGCTTGCTTGAAGCTCGCGCGCTCCAAAACGCCGCGAGCATCCTCGCCGAACCCCTGCGAGCGCAGACCTTCGTTGTTCAGCATATCGCTCGCAGCTTTTATGATACCGACATAGTCCTTGCGGAGGTTGTAAATATCGAGAGTCAGGTTCGCCGAATACAACGCGTTTTTCGACTTCGAATGGTTTTGAACGATGTCCTGAAAGATCGCAAGCGCCTGATCATAATGGTTATACGCATAGTGCAGGCGGCCGAGCTTGAACTTCACGTCAACGACGCGATCGCCTTTCGGAAAGGTGGTTACGTACTTATTAGCCGCGGCTTCGAACCTCGTTTCGGCGGGCCCGAAAGGAACCGGCTCATTCGATTTACCCGTACGAGCTTGAAGCTCCTGCTCGCTCGGCAGCTCTTTTTCGAGCGCGAGGAGCGCGTTGACAATGGCATTCTCATGGTATTTCGACTTTGGGGCGTTGTCGACGACCCACAAGTACTGAACCGCGGCTGCAGGATACTTCTGCATGTCGTAAAGAAGCTCGCCGTAAAAGAAGCGCATATCGGCGATTTGCTTCGAATCAGGAAACGTCTTGGTATATAGCGCGTATGCGTTCGCGGCCGAAGCCTGCGAATTTTCGGCACGGTTGATCTGCGCCGTCTTATGGAGCTGGAGCGTGTAGTTCCGCAGAGTCGTCTCACGCTGATCATACGCGCGCTGGATGAGCTCTTTGTCCTGCGCGTTCGCGCGGGCCCACTCACTGTCGGCGCCGTAATCGTTGATCCAGTTGTAGAGCTCTTCGCGGAAGATCTTCTGATCGCCGCCCGCGGAGAAGTTCGTCACGATCTGATATTGATAGTCGAACGCTTTCGGCGCGGTCGGCTTTTTGTCGAGAAGCCACTTAAACGTGAATCGCGCGTCTTCACGCTTGCCAATATCGCTGTAGCGATAGGCCAGCTTTTCGAGCGCGGCGAAAAGGACTTTTTCGCCGCCGACACGCGTGAAGTACTCTTCGGCCTCGCGAGCCTGCCGGCTATCGGCGAAGAATACCAGCAGGTCTTTCAGGGCTTCCGAGGCGAGCCGAATGCGGTTGACCGCGCGGCGGCCCGACACGTTGTCGACGGCGCCCTTTTCACGGCTGTACACGACGACCTTCTCGAGGCCCCGCATCGCTTCGTCGAGTTTGCCTAGGCGGTAGCTGCACCAGGCGCCTTTGTATAGCGCAAAGGTGTATAGACGGGAGCGGCGGTTTTTCATAACGCTCTCGTAGTTGACGAGCGCGTCTTTCCATTGGCTGTTTTCGAAGTGGTATTCACCCAGCGCGAAGTGCGACTCGCTGACATACGGGCTGCGTGGAAACTCCTTCGTCAAACGCTGATAGTACGCGGAGCCCTTTCTGGGGTCGTTGATCTCGAAATAGTTGTAGCCCAAGAAAAAGAGCGCCTGGTCGACTTTTTTGTCTTTCGGATAATCGCGAATAAACCATTCGTAAAGCTGAATGGCCTTTTTGTTGTACTCCTCCGAGACGCGCAGATCGAGTTTCGGGCGAGCGCGGGATTTCTTGGCCTCCGCTTCCTGCATTTTTTTGTCGAATTCATCGCGTTTGCGATATTCAACAAGACGGGCCTTTTCGACATACAACTCCGCCAAGCGGAGCCAGAGCTCACCGCGGTTCGGGCTGGTCTTTTGACGCTGGGTAATTTTATAAAGCTCGGCGATGCTCTGGTCGGTGATTTTTTCGAACGCCGCCTCGTCGCCTCCGCCTTCGATCTTGAATAGGTCCTGGGAGCTCGGCGGCTTTACCGCGCGCAAATCCTTCGGAGGCGCCGGAGTCTTGAGAACTTCTTTTGCCTGAGGAAGTACCGAGCGATACTTCGTCAGCTGAACCTTCTGGCCGCGCGACTCGGTCTGAATCATTTTCAGAACCTGCCCTACGGTTTGAGGTTTCGCTTTCGGTTTTTGGGCCGCCTTCTTCTTGGCTTGGGCGAGCGCAGGATCGGCTCCCAACACCATCGCCAAGGCTAACGCTACGATCGGGTTTCTAAATATATTACTCACAGGCTGACTTTCCTAAATAATAATAGTTTCCGATTTCATCGAGCCAATACTCGCCTCGGAACGGCCAGTATTCGTATCCGTTTTGAATGTAGTATGAACGGCTGGTTTCTTCGTCGACCTGCGGGCCCGCGAGGCCCTTGCCCGCCATCTTCTTGCGAAGCGCCTCTTTCTTGGCGTTCAAGAGCTCGAACCGCGCGTACCCGTGCTGTTCGAAGAGGTCACGCAGGTCGCGAACGATTCTGATCATGTGATTGCGTGCTTGGCGTCCCATGCGGGTTTTGGCGGCCTTCATTCGGCCCTGCAAAACTTTGACGACATACCGGCCGATCGCCGACTTCTTCCAGACGTCAGGTTGCTGCAGCAGGCGCTCATACTCTTCATTCAGCTTCGAGATGTATTTGTGAGTGCGCTGAACGTCGCCTTCGCGGATGACGAAGCGTGTGACCAAGAACGGCAATTGGATCGCGGAGCGTTTTTTGGCGTCGCGCCGGAACTCGCCGAAATTTTTGATGACGTTATCGAGCTCCGAATAATACTTCGAGGCATCGCGGTTGGCCTTGACGTAATCGGTGGTCTGCTTGAGCACGGGCTGGTAGATGCGGTCGAACAGGTCGAGCGTCTTCTCCATCTCGTCGTACTGGCAAATGTATAGATATACGATCGACCGCAAGAGCAGCGATTCGGGCAAATAGAAATCTTCATAATACGGCGAGTGCAGCGAGTGAAAATTGCTGAGCACCGATCGAAATCGGGCCGAGCGCATTTGCGCCCAGCTCATCTCGAACAGTGAGTCGTGCCAAAATTCACTGTCACGCGGGATTTGACGATACACATCGATCGCATTTTCCCAATCTTTACGCTGGTAATGCGTGCGGGCCAAAGACATGAGCGCGGCAACCCGGTTGGGATCCGTTACGCCGGCCGTCTCGTTCGCGGCAAGCAAGCTTTGGAAAACCTTGAGCGCTTGCTCGGGCTTGTTCTGTTCGGCGAGCGCCAAACCTTCGAGATACTTCGCTTCCGAATAGAAAATGCTCGTTCCGGGAATGCGTCCCAGATAATCCGCCGCTTTCTCGAAGAAGCCGCCGCGATACTGAAACTCACCGATTCGGAACAGGAGCATGTCTTTGTTCTGCGCCGGAAACTCCTCGAGATTGACCCGCGAAAGCGCGTAGTTCAAAAGCGTGTCGTCGCCGAGCTGGTCCGCCACGATCGCCAGTTTCTCGAGGCTGTTCTTGATGTATTTGTTGGTGCCTTCACGTACGACGTCCACGAACTGAAACGCCGCGACCTGGTTGAACTTCATTTCGTAAAGCATGAGACCCAAGATGTACTTGATCTGCATGCGCTCATTCATGAATCGCGGATCGCGGCTCAGCTTCAGCAATCGGGTCGACGCTTCATGGTACTTGCCTTGGCGAGCGAGACTGAGTGCCTTCGCGAGCTCTTTGCCTTCCGCGGTGACGCCTTTCGCGGAGGAACGAACGGTAGAGCGGGCCGTTTTCTTTTTCTTTACACGTTTCGTTTGGGCAATCGTGTACGCACCGGCCGTTTCGTCCGCCTGAACGGGCGCGGCGGCGCCGAGTACTGCGAAAATAGTGAAAGCCGAGATAAGTGTTTTCATCGGTATTTCGCCTCAGGAAAGAAGAAGCTCAGGCCGACGGTGGCCCACAGGTTGGTGAAATTCCCGCCGCCTTGGCCCGTCGAAGTCTTGGCGTTGTAGAAGTACCAGCTGAGCTCCCAGCGCGCGGCCATCCACTTTTTGAGCGCGAAGGTTTGGCCGGTACCGGCGTGGACCGTGAACGAAGACGTCCCTTGGTTCGTTTGAGTCATACCGAGGCCGCCGAGAAAATAGAGATCGTAAGGAATGATCGTCTTGTCGAGGAAGCCCATCTTTCCGTAGACCGGTGTCCAGCGGGCGGCGCCACCATAGTAACCTTGCGGTGACACGAGTGTTCTGGTTACGACGCCCTTTTTGTCGGCAAGATCCTTTGTTACTTGTTTTTCCGAGGTGCCGATTACATGCAGCGCCGCCTCGACGCCGATGTACTCGGAAAAGAAATACGCCAGGCGCATATTGAGCCCGACGTTCATGAAGAAGGCGTCGTTCATGACCATCCCGAGGCCGGGGAAAAATTCGAATCGCCCCGTCTTGGGCAGAAATTTCTTTTGAATGACCGCGACGTCGGAGAACGGCGCCAGGTTGGCAAGACCGGAAAGATCGGTGAGCTTCGGCTCGGGCTTCTTCGGATCTTGCAGCTGAGGCTCTTCTTTGACCTGTTTGTTTTCTTCCTGCTGCAAAGTTTGTTCTAGGATGTTTTCGACGTCATCACTCGCGGGCGGTGGCGGTTCGCCCTGGGCTTCTTGCGCGAGCAGGCGCCCGGGCGAGCCCGAAATGATCGCAATTCCAACAATCAAGATGGTGAGTCTACGGTGCATGCGACGTCCTTGTCTGTCTCTACACTAACAAAATTCACCTGCGAAACTAACTGCTTATCCGGCATTCTGGACCTAAGAGCCGGCCTCTCAGAACTATGGTCCTTACAAGATGAAAATCGCGCCGAGCGTAATCGCGATGTTGAAATTCATCTGTTTTTGGAAACGTGAGGTCGACACGGTCTCGGTCGCTCCGCTCATATCGACTGACAACGGATCAGGGCTTTGAAACAAAAGCCCCCTGAAGTCGAGTTTCAAGCCGAAGTTTTTGGTGAAGTAATAATTTTGTCCGATGCCCCCGACCAACGCCGGGCTCTGCTCTTCGTTATTGATGTTCACCGTACCGATTCCGCCGACGATGTAGACCGAATTGTTGATGACGGTTTGTTTCGTGATACTCAGCTTTCCGTAGTAAGGCGTGAACTCGTACAATAGCAACGCGTACCACTTTGGCTGCGGCAAGTATTGCAGATTCAACGGTACCGAACCTACGTTGTTTAGCTGCGGAACGAACTGTGAGGACTTCGCCGAGATGGCGGCGAACGCGAACTGAATTCCGTGCATGTCGGAGAGATGGTAGCCGGCGTTAACGCCGAAAAGCGTGAGATCGAAAAAGGCCTCGTTGAGGCCGGCGCCCAGAAAGCCGCCGACTTCAAGACGCTTCTCCATGGGAACCGTGCGCTTTTTTACCGCGCTCGGCTGGTCGAAGGTCGGGAGCACCGACTCCGTTGCGAGCTCCTCTTCCGGAAACTCGACCTTCTCCGCGCGGGCGATGACGGCAGCGGCAAGAATGGCAAAAATCACTAGGGCGCGAATCATGTTGTGCCTCTCACAGTGCTGAGTAAAACCCATGTTTCCGAATCAGATCACAAACTTCCCTTACCGCTCCGAACCCGCCGGGAACTTTCGTGACATAGTGGGCGGCTTCTTTGGCCTCTTCGACCGCATCCGGCACCGTCACGCCGATTCCGCAGATTTTCATCACGGATACGTCGTAGACTTCGTCGCCGATATACAAGATCTCGCTCGGCTGAAGTCCGGACTGTTTGAGCAAATCCTGAAATGGCTCGAGCTTGTCACCGCTAATCCCGTCGTAGAAATAGTGTACGCCGAGAAATTTCATTCGGGTTTGGACGTCTTCTGATCGGCCGCCGGTAATGACGCCGATCTTGTATCCGCTTTCCATGAGCAGCTTGAGACCGACGCCGTCGCGGACCGAGAATTTTCTCTTCCACTGCTTGTCGGAATCCCACCAAATCATCGCGTCGGTCAGTACGCCGTCGACGTCCGTGACCAGGGCCTTGATCTTTTTCAGACGGCTCTTATCCATGGACTCATTTTTGCAGAATTGTCGTCGATTACAAGAAGCCTAAGATCCAGCTCTGCAAACGTCTGGCTCCACGGCCAAGCTTCGCCGCGCTTCCGTGAAGACTTTGCGTCCGGCGTGAATACGTGGAGAATGAGAGTAACACTGACAAGGCGGCAGCATGAATCTTCCGACTGAATCCGGTTCGCTCGAGCTTCAACCGCACTCCAAGTTACTCGTGCACCAAATCCATGAAGTGGCCGAGCTGTTTGGCTTTGAGACCAGAAATAAATATGAAATTCTCGACGAGTCTGGGCGCCAAGTGGCCTGGGCGGCCGAGCAACAAAAAGGTTTTCTCGGATTTCTGCTGCGGCACTTTCTCGGTCATTGGCGCTCGTTTACGATCCAGATATTCGATGCTCAGCGCCGCCCGGTAATCCTGGCCAAACATCCATTTCGATTCTTTTTTCAACGTCTCGAAATTTTCGATGCCACCGGCCGCCCGCTCGGCTCCATTCAGCAAAGGTTTTCGATCCTTTCGAAGCGCTTCGACGTCGAAAACGAGCGCGGAATGACTTTGTTCGAAGTTGCCTCTCCGATCTGGCGCATTTGGACGTTCACATTCCTTCATGCCGGCCGCCCGGTCGCCACCGTCGCAAAAAAGTGGACCGGCGCGCTGTTCGAGCTGTTCACCGACAAAGACAAGTTCCTCGTCGACTTCTCCGAAGGCGGCCTCAGCGAAAGTGAAAGAAAACTGATATTGGCCGCCGCGCTCTTCATCGACCTGCAGTATTTCGAACGCAAGGCGAATTGATGAAGTGGCCCGCGCTCTACGGACGGCAAAGCGGCGAGCTCGAAATCACCGGCCAAACGGTGCGCTTTCAGTCCGAAAACGGAATGGACATCGAGATCCAAATTCGCGAGCTCATGATCGAGACCGGCGGCACGAACTCGAACCTTTATTACTTGCGCGACAGATATCAGCCGTCGCTCTCAATCACCGTGCAGGATCCGGCGCCGATCAAGATTTTGGCCCGCAAGGGAGTCGCCAATGCCGGGTCCGCCGTGGGCAAGGCCCGCTGGAAGCTCAGCTTTCGATTCTTGCGCTGGGTTCTTCCGGTCGCAGTCGTTCTCGCGGTTTTCTTCCTCCTGCCATACGTTCTCTCCGCCTTGCCTTCTTCATGGATGGACGTACTGGTGCCTCCGCAATACGAGAGAGTCGCGGGCATTAAAATCTTCGAGCTTTACAAGCCCTCGCTGCACGTATCGGAGAATCATCCCGTGCAGCCCAAACTTCAGGCGATCGTCGATCACCTGGTCGAGCGTAATCCGCAGCTCAAGGCTCACTCGCCGAAAATTTACTTCTCTTCGTCCGAGGCCGTGAACGCGTTCGCGCTCGCGGGAGGTATCATCGTCTGCAACCGCGGCCTCATCCAAAAGGCGGGCTCCATCAATGAGGTCATAGGCGTCATCGGCCACGAGCTCGGCCACGTGGAAGAGCGTCACGTCACTCGCTCGCTCGTTTCTTCGCTCGGTATCGCCGGCGCCTATCTGGTTCTCTCGGTTTTCACGGGCTCGGACCTCGCGACACTTTTGGGCCAAGCTTCGAATCTCCTGGGACTGAAATACTCCCGCACGCAGGAGGCGAGCGCCGATGACCGCGGCTTCGAATACTTAGTGCGATCGAAAATATCGCCGCTCGGAATGCGCGATTTCTTCAAGCGCCTGCATGACGAGAGCCGTTCGACCGCGGCGATCGAGAAGCACCTGAGTTTCTTGAGCTCTCACCCCGTTCACGAAGAGCGGCTCTATCGCATCGCGTACCGGCTCGGGCAGCTGAAAGGCTTCGAGCCCGAAGCCGCTCCGGTATCGCTCGCCGAGCTCAAGGTGCTCGCGGATCAGTAGACAAACGTTCCGAACGGCTCTACGCTTTGAAGATGAGCCGCCAGCTGATATACCCGTTCGCGCTTTATGTATTTTATATTTTCGGCTTAGCTCTACTAAACTTCAAAGTCAGGGCCGACGCGCTTTCGGGAAGCAAGATCAAGTTTAAATACCTGCAGAGCTTTACGGGTGAAAGCGCGCCCGACCGCGTGATTGTCGTCGGCCGTCATTTCGACAATCAGTTTCAGGCGCCCCTATTGTTTTTCATTTTGTGCGTAGCTCACATTGTGCTTGGCCGCGTTAACGGCTTGACCGTCACGCTCGCTTGGTTTTTCGTTTTGTCCCGTTTCGGGCACTCCTTCGAGCACCTTGGCCGCAACAACGTCATGAAGCGAGCCTACTGGTATTCGGCCGGGTGGATCGCGCTCCTCGCGCTGACTGGCCAGCTCGTATACTTCGCGGCGTCCTCGCCGAAAAGCGGCGGTTACAACATCACGATTCCTAAAGTGGATTTTGACTGAGAAAAGCCAGCTGGCCGGAATGAACCGCGAGCCGGCAGGCCCTGGGCCGCGGCACGCGGCCTATCGAATGTTGGCTTTGAGCAGATCCTGCAGGTGAAGAATTCCGACGGGTTTGCCGTTGTCTTGATCGACCGCGAACAGAACCTGGATCGAGAACTGCTCCATCATGAACAGCGCGCGCTCGGCCATTTCATTTTGGTCGATCGTCTTCGGATTGCGCGACATCAAATCAGCCGCGCGCTCCTCGAGCGGATTGCCGCCCTTCTCGAGACGCCGGCGCAAGTTTCCGTCGGTCACGACGCCGATGAGTCGGCCCGAAGAATCGAGCACGCCCGCGGCGCCGCGCACTTCACGCGACGTCATTTTGTAAATCACTTCTTTCATCGGAGTCTGTTCTTGCACGAGCGGCATGGCCTCGCCCGTATGCATGAGATCTTTCACGCGGGTCAAAAGCCTGCGGCCCAGGCTGCCGCCCGGATGAAACTCGGCGAAATCCTCTGCGCGAAATCCTCGGCGAATGATGAGCGCCATCGCGAGCGCGTCGCCCATCGCGAGGCTCGCGGTCGTCGACGCCGTCGGCGCCAGACCCAGCGGGCACGCCTCTTGTTTGACGCTCACGTCGAGCACGACGTCGGCGGCTTGCGCGAGCGTGCTCTCCACATGGCCGGTCATCGCGATGATCTTCAAGCCTTTGCGGAGCGCGAAGTTGATGAGATGATTCATTTCGGGCGTTTCGCCCCGGTAGCTCAGTGCCAGCACGACGTCGTTCGGCGTGAGAACGCCCATGTCGCCGTGGGAGCTCTCGGCGGGATGCACGAAAACGGCCGGGCTCCCGGTCGAGCTCAGCGTACTTGCGATCTTACGGCCGATCTGACCCGACTTACCCATGCCCGTCACGATCACTTTGCCGCCGCAACAACCGATGATCTCGACGGCCTCGGCGAAATCGCCGTTGATCCGGTCTTTCAGATCGAGCACCGCGCGCGCTTCGACTTCGAACACGCGCCGGGCTTCGGTCAAAATTCTGTCTTTTGATACTTTTTGGTCTGCCAAGGAATTCCCGTTTTCTAGCGCTCCGTTTTCCAGCGCCGCGACGGCGTTGGCTTTTGCGGGCCGCTCGCCGTTAGACGTAGGCGTGGCGGCCATTGCGCATCATCTTTTTTGGCTGCTTCGAAGGCGCCCGGTTCTTGGCCGGCCCCTTCGTCGCTTGCGTATATTTGTGCTTCATCACGGCACCCACGAAATGGGTGAACAACGGATGCGGCGCGAGCGGACGCGATTTGAACTCGGGGTGAAACTGAACGCCCAAAAACCACGGATGCTCGGGGATCTCGATGATCTCGACGAGATCGCGCTCTTCACAAATGCCCGAAAGCTTCATGCCGTTTTTCTCGAAAATCGCACGGTACTTATTGTTGAACTCATAGCGATGACGATGGCGTTCGGTGATGTTTTCGCGGCCGTACACTTGGCGCGCCAGCGAGCCATCGCCCAGCGTACACGGATAGGCGCCCAAGCGCATCGTGCCACCTTTGGCCGTGAGCTTCTTCTGCTCTTCCATCAGGTCAATGACGTAGTTGCCGGCGCCGCGCCCCGAGGTGCCCCACTCGCGGCTGGTCGCGGTTTGAATGCCGCATACGTGCCGCGCGAACTCGATCGCCGCGATCTGCATGCCGTAGCAAATGCCGAAGAACGGAATGCGGTTCTCGCGCGCGTACTGAATCGCCGCGATTTTGCCTTCGACCCCGCGTTCGCCGAAACCGCCAGGGACGAGAATGCCGTCGACCTCGGCGAGCGCTTGCGCGACGTTCGCCGCATCAAGCGTTTCGGAGTCGACGTACATCAGCTCGACCTTCGCGTTGTTCGCGATGCCGCCGTGTACGATGGCTTCGTTGAGCGACTTGTAGCTTTCTTTTAAATCGACATACTTGCCGACGATGCCAATCGTGACGTTTTTCTCGGGATGTTTGAGCACGTCGACCATTTTTTGCCAGCCTTCGAGGCGCGGTTCATGGCCGTCGAGCCCCAGGCGCTTGGCAACTTTTTCGTCGAGACCTTCTTCGTGCAGCATGAGCGGCACTTCGTAGATGCTCGACGCATCCGACGCGTTGATGACATTGGTCGAAGGCACGCTACAGAACAGCGCGATCTTCGATTTCAAATCGATGGGCAGTCGCTTTTCGCTGCGGCAAACGAGAAAATCGGGCTGAATGCCGATCTCGCGCAGCTCTTTCACGGAGTGCTGAGTCGGCTTCGACTTCGGCTCGCCCGCGGCCGCGATGTAAGGAACGAGCGTGACGTGCACGAACACCGAGTTCTCGATGCCAACGTCGGCGCGCATCTGGCGGATGGCTTCCAAAAACGGAAGGCTCTCGATGTCGCCGACCGTGCCGCCGATTTCAACGAGCACGACTTCGGCGCCTTGAGCCACTTCAAAAATGCGCGATTTGATTTCGTCGGTGATGTGCGGAATGACTTGTACGGTGCCGCCCAGGTACTCCCCGCGCCGCTCTTTCGAAATGACCGCGTCGTAAATTTGGCCAGTCGTCACGTTGTTCGGCCGGCTCAGGGTCATCGTCGTGAAACGCTCGTAATGGCCCAAGTCCAAATCGGTCTCGGCGCCGTCTTCGGTCACGAAAACCTCGCCGTGCTGAAGCGGCGACATCGTGCCGGGGTCGACGTTGATGTACGGGTCGAATTTCATCAGCGTCACTTTGTGGCCACGCGCCTCCAGAAGCGTTCCGAGGCTCGCGGTCGTAAGACCTTTACCAATGCTGGAAACCACGCCGCCCGTGACAAAAATGAATTTTTGGACCAGGGGCTCTTTGCGCTGACCGAGCGGGCCGGCCTTCATGGCAGGCTTCAAATGGCCCGCGGCCTTTCCATTGGATTTGGGGGCCGAGTCACGCTTTTGTGCCGACATCTTCCGTGCGTTCTTTTTAGATTTTGCCATTATTTCCCTCTGAGGCGTTTTTCGACTTTTAGCACATCTTCTGGAGTATCGACACCCCAGCTTTCGTGGTCAACCCGAACCACCTTGATGCGGGCGCCAAGATAAAGCGCGCGCAGCTGTTCGAGGCCTTCGTACTTTTCGAGCTCCACGGGTTTTTGGGCGCAGAAGCGGCCCAAAAACGAGCGGCGAAACCCGTAAATTCCAATATGTTTCAGCCCACAATCTTGCCCTGCATTAAAGGGTTCCCTTGAAAATGGAATCGGATGGCGGCTGAAGTAAAGAGCTTCGTCGCGCTGATTTAAAACGATTTTAGCCGTGTTTGGAGACGCCAGGTCCTCGGCAGTTAGCTCGCGCCCGAAAGTGGCCATTTCCAAGCTCTGGTCGGCTTCGAACGGCGCGACCAGCTGATCGAGCAGATCGCCCGTCAAAAGGGGTTCGTCGCCCTGGATATTGAGCACCACCTCGCCGTCAAACCCTTGAATGGCGGCCCACACGCGGTCAGAGCCCGACGGCAATGCCGAGTCGGTCATGACCGGCTCGACCCCGTGGGCCCGCGCCAGAGCGGCGATCCGCTCATCGTCGGTTGCGACCAATACCGTCG
>DASUEL010000268.1:0-5549 GCA_036275095.1 Bdellovibrionales bacterium | reverse complement strand
CGAGCTAATCATCCAAAGGTTTAGTTGGTATTATAGAAGATAACGGAATCGTAATCTGTGCCACGGAGGTTTACGTTGGGTGCCAAGGCGATCGCCCAGATTCACATCGATAAGCGCCGGTATCCGCGGCGGCGTTTCGCTTCGATTGCGACGGTCTACGGATCGAAAACGATTCAGGCTCAGGCCATCGAGCTCAGCGAAGGCGGCATGATGCTGCGATCGAAGACGAAACTTTCGCTCTCCAGTATCGTGCTTGTGCACTTTACGATCCCAGAAGGCAAGATCCAGGCACAGGGCCGGGTCATTTACTCGAAACCGACTGAAGAAAATCCCGATTTTGATTACATCGGAATTCGTTTCACGAACATCAGCGAGCTCGAGCGGCTGAGTATCAAGAAGTTCGTGCAAGCAGGTTGAGCCCGGCCAAGGGCACGCGAAGATTCTACGACGGAGCGAGTGATGAGCATCCTGAATTCGACTGCGATAATGATTTCAACTATGATCTTTCTCACCGGCTGCGCGGGCATGAAAGTCGTGAACCCAAGCGAACAAAATCCGGAAGCGGGCACCAAAATGGTGGACTGGTCGGGCGGCAAGCCTAAAATCGTCGAGACCTACAGCTGCAGCCATGGAACCGGCAAGAACCGCATCACCGCGCTCGGCAAGACCGAAATTGAAGCCCGCGAGGAGGCTCTGGCGAAATGCCGCGATCGAACGGTGGTGTCGTTCTGCAGTGCCGACAAGATCACGTGCGTGAAAAACTAAGGATAGACCGAATCAACGCCGGCCCGTGCGGAGTTTACTCCTCCGAGTCCTCAATCTTCCTCAAAACGATTGCGATCGTTTGACGATCGATGCGGGCGAGTTTCATCAAACGCTCGGCGCGCGCGAGGTCATTGCCGTCGACCGCTTCAAAAAAATCGTCGACTTTGCCGATCTCGGCCAGTTTTTCGAGAACCAGCGTGCCTTCGAAATCGTGTTCATCCAAAGCTGCAGCCTCCGAGCTGCCGTCGCATTCCTTGAGGCCGCGGGCGGCTTGAACCGCCGCGCCGGCCAGAAGAGCGCCGGAGCTATTTGAGTGTCTTGACGGCCTGTCCGTCCCGAACGAGGTCGCCCGGATAATTTATGACTGGGTCGCCGTCGCTGAGCCCGCCCGTGACCATGACTTCTTCATTGTTGCGCGCGGCGATTTCGATTGTCGCCAGCTTCGCCCGGCCCCCTTCGATTCTGTAGACGGACCAGCTCGATCCGGTACGGAAGATCGCGCCCACCGGCACCTTGAGTACATCGGGATGTTCGGCGATTTGAATCTCGACGTTGACGTGAAAATTGCTGCCGATTTTCGCCGCGACCTCGGGTGAAAGCTTCAACAGCTCGGCGGTGACCTCGGTTTTTTCCTCCTCGACTCCGAGAGCGGAGGGTTTCGTGAAGCCCGCTTTGCTGATTCGGGTCACGCGACCCATGATCGGCTGGTCGCCGCCCCAGCCGTCGACTTTGACCGGGTCGCCGGTTTCGACCCGCACGGCATCCGTCGTGAGAAGCTCAGCCATGATTTCCAGCTCGTTCGGATCGATGATCTCCATGATCGGCTCGCCCCGTCGAATGGGCCCGGCACTTTCGCGATGGACTTTGGAGACGACGCCGCTGATCGGTGCCTTGACGGGATCGTACTTCAGGTCCCAGAAGAGCTCCGCCACGACTTGACCCTTTTTCACGGCGTCGCCGACACGTAGTGAGACTCGCTTGATGTCTCCGTCGGCGAACGCGGGAACGACGTGCCGGTCTTTGGAGCGCACGATGCCGTCGACTCTGATGTTTTCGACGAAGAGCCCGCGGGCCACGGTGCCGGTTTCGACGAGTACCGGCCGCGGCCTCGCGATGTAATAGCCTAGGGCGACTGACGTTACCGCAATGACGAGGATCCAAAATCTGGTTCGTTTGTTTTTCAAAAGCTGCTTCATGGGCAGAACCTCATTCTCGTGCCTTCAGTGCTTCGGCCAGGCTCAGCCGGCTGATCATGCGATAAACCGCCCAGCTGCTGATCGCGAGCGCGACTAAGACGACCAGTACCGCTTCGGCGTAGGTCGCGCCTTTAATGACGACCGGAAAGCCGAAGGTCTCCATGTGGATCAACTTTACGCTCAGGTGAACCAGATAGAAGCCTAACAAGCAACCGGGCACGGCGGCGAAGAGCACTTGCACTCCAACCTCACTCAATAGCATCCCGAAAACGCTGCTCTTGTCAAAGCCAAGCACGCGCAGGCTGGCCATCTCCCACGCCCGCTCTGAAAAGCTCACGCGCACGGAGTTGTAGACGATTCCGACCGCGATGACGAGCGCGAAAAGAATCAGCACCAGCGTCGATGCGCGAATCATTTCTCCGAACGTCGTTTCGAGCCCTTTATAGAGGGCCCTTCTGATAGAGACGCTCCCGACTTTGGGCAGCTCTTGAAGCCGTACGTAGAGCTCGCTCATCCGGTTCGGGTCGGCTTTGAGCGCGGCCATATTGTACGATTCTTCCTCTTGCAGAATGCGCCAAAGCTCTTCGATCTTCATTGAAGCGCTGATGCCGATCAGGTCATCGGTGAACCCTGTGACGGAAACTTGAATCGTCCGCTGCGCGCCCTCGAGAATTTCGATGTCGACCAGCTGGCCGGGCCTCATATCCCACTTCTTTTGGAAAAAGCGGCTGAGGAGCAGGCCGTGGTCGGGGAGCGGAATAGTTTGAAACTCACTGTCGAGCCGCTGCCGCATTTGGGCCGACTCGGGCCAGCCCATGAGACCCAGCTCCCGTTTATGGTTGAGAAACCTGATGCGCGCGGGAACGTTGCGATAGCCCTCGACCGCGATGACGCCCTCCATGTTCGCAAGCTCGCGGAGCCCGCCCTGCTTTTGAGGAGACAAAAAAGTAATCGCGACGTCTTCCCGCTGAATTCTCTGGAACTGCGTCTCGATCAGATAGTTGATCATGTCACCCCAGGCGGCCGATGCGACGACGACGGCCACCGCCGCCGAAATTCCCAAGACGACCAACGCCAGGCGAGCGGGCCGAAAAAACAGATTGCGCCAGATCAGCTTCGATTGGGCGGTCGCGTTTTTGATGAGGCCGATATTGTCGAGGAGATTGGCATGAAAAGCGGGTGGTGAAGGCGGCCTCATGGCTTCGGCCGGCCGCAGCCGGGCCGCGGCGGCCAAGCTCGTCAGCGCGCCCAGAATACCGGGTATGATGCCCGCGGCGATTCCGATCAGAGCCGCGTTCATGTCGAGGCTGAAGCTGAGCTCCGGGAACCTGAAATAGTAGCGATAGAGGTTCGTGAAGTAGATTCCGAGCAGCCCGCCGAGCGCGATGCCCGGTAACGCGCCGATCGCCATCATGACGACGATGAGTTTCAGATAGTGGGTGAAGACCTTCGACGAGGAGTAGCCGAGCGCCTTCATCGTCGCGATCTGAGGGCGGTGCAACGAGATGAGGCGCGATGAAATGATGTGGACGAGAAACGCCGCGATCGTCAAGAAGATGGCCGGGCTGAAAATCGACGAAGCCCGCTGCTGGCGGATTTCATCCTCCACGAACATGGCGGAGAGCTGCCGGTCGCGGCCGTAGGCGCCCAGGTTTCCGTACGGCTTGAGAATGCGGTCGGCTTCGCTCTTGATTCGCGCGATGGAGGCCGCTGGCTCAAGCTTCGCGACGACGTTGTTGAACGAGCCCGACATTCCGGTCATCTCTTCGAGCGCGCGCCGGCTGACCCAAAAAATACCGAAATGGGTGTCGTCAGGGAGAGGCGCTGACGGGCTCAAGGCGTACACGTACTCAGGTGAGATCGCGATGCCCGCGACGTTCAATTTTCGATTTTGCCCTTGGAGCAGCACGTGAAACGAGTCTCCGATTTTCAGCTTTTGCGCTTGGGCGAATCCTTCATGAACGACGACTTCGATCTGGCTGCCATTGACCGGCAAGCGCCCGGCGCGCAAATGCAGGCGATTAAGGAGCGGCTGCTCGCCGCTTGGGACCGAGATGAATCGGCCGACGGCGGGCTCGGGCTGGTTGGGCATTTTGACAAGGCCCTCGGTGACGATGCGGTCTTCGACGACTTCGACGCCGGGCACTCGTTTGAGCTCATCGGCCGCCCGCCGCGGCGCCCGCTTGAGATCGGCGAAGAGGTCGGCGAATCCGTACTCCGAGTAATAGTGTGAGCGCGCGGTTTTCAGGGAGTCGTAGGCGCTCCAAGCCGAGACCAAGAGCGAAACGCCGCAAATTACGAGGAGCGCGATCGTTACGGTCTGCGTGCGCAGTGCCTTGAGATCTCTCACGAGTTTGCGGTTGAGGGCGCTTCTCACCATTGAATGCTTTCTAGCGGCGTTTTGGTTTTGTTCGTTTCGATGTGGCTGATCTGACCGCTTGCAAGATGAATGACCCGATCAGCCATCCCGGCAATCGCCGCGTTGTGGGTGATGACGACGACGAGAGTGCCAATTTCTGCGTTGACCCGCCGGATGGCTTCCAAGACTTTCTTGCCGGTTTTGACGTCGAGGGCGCCGGTGGGCTCGTCACAAAGCAAGATGTCGGGCTGCTTCGCCACCGCGCGAGCGATCGCGACCCGCTGCTGTTCACCGCCCGAAAGCTGAGACGGAAAGTGGCTGGCGCGCTCGTCGAGGTCCACCAATTTCAGGGCATCGCGCGGATTCATCGCATTCGGAGAGATCTCGGTGACGAGCGCGACGTTTTCTTCCGTCGTGAGGCTCGGAATCAGATTGTAGAACTGGAACACGAACCCCACGTGCTCTCTTCGAAACTCGGTGAGCTCCTGTTCGCTAGCGGTGACGAGGTTGTGATCGCGATAGTAAACCCGGCCCGAAGTCGCGGCGTCGAGGCCGCCCAAAATATTGAGGAGCGTGGATTTGCCGCTTCCCGAAGGACCGAGCAGCACGACGAATTCGCCTTCATAGAGCTCGAGGTTCACGCCCCGAAGCGCCTCGACCGTGACGTCGCCCATTTTGTACGACTTGGTCAACGCTTGGGCCGAGAAAACGAGGGAGCCGGGGGGCTGGGGCTGACTCAACGATGTCGGGTCGGCCATCGCCGGCTCCTGTTCGGGCTTAGTGGGTCGTTCGAAACTCTTTGATGCATGTCTGATACCAAACGGCCTAGAGGTTTCAAGCATTGTGTTGGGTTTAGCGAACTCACGCGTCGGGACGTTTGAGAAAAGGAGGCGATTTGTCGAAAATGTGCGAGCCGGCTGGACAGGTTGTCATTTCATATTTAGCGCTCCCGGGCACTGGCGTGCGGGCCCATGGTCGATTCCCGTCAAAACAAGTAGGAAATGCCCTCTTTTGGAAAAACCGATTCAATCGGTATGTGTTACACGTACTCTGCCTGGAGGTCGTTAGATGGAAGTCCGATCGGCGTCTGGAACTATCAGTCAAAATCTGAGTCCTATTTTTTCCGGCGCCACCGAAGATATGCGGCTCTGCATTCAAAACTGCCTTCTTTGCGCGCAGGCCTGCGAGCAGCTCATTAAGCATTGCCTCACCAAAGGCGGCGCTCATGC
>DASUEL010000267.1:0-5213 GCA_036275095.1 Bdellovibrionales bacterium | reverse complement strand
AGCGGGCCGCGGCCCGGAGCCACTCGGCCTCCTGGCGCTTGTCGATTTGCCCGAGCCGAAGCATGGCCAGATAAATGAGTTTTCGGTCTGAATCGGGCCAGCTCAGCTCCAGACGTTTCGCCGCAACTTTTTGGTAGGCGGCTTTCGCGCGGTCCAGTGATGACTCGATGAACGCGCGCTGGGCGCCTTCATAGGCGTCAAGCAGTGCTTTCCGTTCGGGCGCATGGAGCCGCTTCGTGCGCAGGTGATCCGCGAATGATTGATACGAAGGGTGAACGAGCAAAAACTGCTCGAGCTCGATTTCGGATGCGGCTTGGGAGCGCACGAGAACCTGTCGCTGAGTGGCGTTCAGGGCCGGCGCGAAAGATAATACGAGTGCAATCGATGCTAATGCTTTTTTCATTCTAGATTCTCCACGTGCAGTCGCGAGCGTTTACGAGAGGGTCTAACAAAGTCCGTACCAGCCGATTTCGGATTTTGTATCGCGACCGTCACGGGCCCGGGCTCGCGGACGAGAAGTGGAGCTTCGTCCTCCGGCGCTAAAACCGCGAAATGATTCGGGTTCAGCGGCGCTCGCAGAATCTTCACTCTGCGCGCGATCCGACGGCTGCCTCCCGGATGTGAGGCGAACAAGTCGACGACGCCGAAGTTTCCGAGAATTGAGTCCAAGGCTTCGGGATTCTGGACCTCGATCGGAACGAGCACGAAGCCGTCCGGAATGTGCGTCGCGGGCGACTCGAAGGACTTGGTTTTCGTTGGAGCTGAGCTTTGAAGCTCAACGATCGTCGCAGTCAGGCCGGAGAGAACGAGTAGTGCCACCAGAACCTGGTGATCCTTAATCGCGGCTTTTACTTTTTCGAGCCAATTGCTTTTCATATTTAAGTCCTTGATTGTTGAATCGCTTGGAATCGAATCGCCGCGTAGTAACATCCGTCATTTCGATCGCGATCACCAAAAAAGCCAGCAAAAGCGCAGTCGCGAGAATCAGTTCGAGAAGGATCTGCCCTCGCCGAGAGCCGGTTCCCATAAGTCTCCTTTTTGTTTCAGTTTGGCCACGCATGCGCCCTGAATCGCGCCTAGCGAAGGAAGCCGGTCGCGAAGCCAGTCGGGAAAGAGCGCATTCAAGTTGAGCGTCCATTTGGTTCTCAGTGTTTGACGTGCCGAAAAATCGCCGGCGGGTAGGTGGTCTGGAGTCAGCGAGGTCCTCGGGCTCATGCGGACGTGAAGGCGCGGCCTCGAGATTGAAGTGCCTGAGACTCCGAGTTCACCGCGTAGCGCGGTGCCGAACTGAATCAGTTTGTAACCCGGATCGAAAACCGCACGTGCTTTGATCATCTCTTGTCGGCCGCGCAGGACGTGCTGGCGCGCGATCACCGACTGCAAATAGGCCTCGGCCGCGGCGACGGCTGGTGGCCCGCCCAACGGAGCGGCTTTGCGCGCGGCTTTGGCTGCCTCGAGCTCGAGCCGAAGGCTGCGCGCGTGAGTGTTCAGCCGCAGCAGCTCATTCACGCGTTTCGCGGCCTCCTTTTGCGCTTCGAGCAGACTGGTTTGGCAGAGCTCGTGCGTATGCCGCCACTGAAACATTACGAGATAGGCGGCGGCGAGACATCCTAGCGAAGCGAGCAGCGCAGGCATCAGCGCGAGAGTCATGAGCGCAGCGCTCCCTCGAATGGGTGAGCTCATCTCAGCTGCTCCGGCAAAGTTTGGTCGACGGTCATCGGTATTTCATCGTGGACCGACAGCGTCGCGCGCCCGGCCCCGTCCGAACCAAGTTCGAGCGACCGGATGCGTCCCCACGGCAGGTACTGAAGCCTTTGCCGGACGTTGCGGTCGCATGTGGCGGGCGCGCGGCCTTCTTGTACGCAAATCAGGCCATCGTACAGCGCCGACTTCGTCCATACTTTGGCGAACGAAAGGTAGAGAACGAGAAAGAGCCCGCTCACAAGAGTAACGAGAAGCGCGAGCACCACCGTGTTTTCGACGGCGGCCCCGCCGCTATTTTTCTTCTTTGGCTGCGGAACCATGGAAGAAATCTCCGAGATCTTTGTTTTTGAAGTGAACGTCTTCGATACGTTCGGTGCGTACGGATTTCGAGCGGCCTTGCAGAGCATGTGTAATGGTCGCGAACTTTGCGCTGACGGTTTGTCCCATGATCCGCACGACGCCGATCGTGGCGACGGCCATGAGAGCCACGAGAATCAGATATTCGATCAAGCTTTGTCCGGAATTGTTTCTGAGCATTTTCGCCTCCTGTCCGTGGAAGCCGTGCAATTCAGACGCGTCTGGGGCGGCTCAAATATTGGCGCGAGACAAGGGCTGGATCCGGCCTGCGGATGACTCCGGACTCGCTCTCGTTCCCCCGCGGCTTGGAAGAGGCGCTTAAAGTGCTGAGGATTTGCCTAGTTTGAAGTGAATAAACAAAAACGGCCTCGTTTGAGGCCGTTAGACAGACATTCGCTTTTTTTTCGACTGCTAATTAGGCGTTGCCGCGTTTCTTGGCGGCGCTCTTCGCGGCCTTGCGGGTGAAAAGGATGCGGTCGATGATTTCGGCGGCTTCTTTGCGAAGGTCATGCTCGTGCAGAAAGCGGTAGAATCCTTCGAGCTCCGGTGATTGTCTGAATTTCTTCGGAGAGGCGGGGAGCTGCTCGCTCTGTGCAAAGTTGATCGATTTCCCGTCTTTCGAGATTTTGACTTTGGCTTCCATGATCACCTCAATAGCTGGTTAGGAGACACGTACAGGAGCTGTCAGTATAGTTCCCAGGGTCGAAAAGGGTCAATCCATAAAGATTTCATGTCGCCCCTAGATGTTTGAAATTGCTTTAGAAATAAGAACCTGGGAAATTACTCCACGTATTCCCCCGAACGACGCATGGAGGTTCTCATGATTCGTCTTGATGGCAAAGAAGTCGCGGCCAAAAGGCGCCAAATCATTAAAGAACGCGTTGAACAGTTCAAAGCCAAATACGGCAAAGCTCCTGGCCTGGCTGTGGTCCTCGTCGGCGACGACCCGGCCAGCCAGGTCTACGTTAAAAATAAAGAAAAAGGCTGTGCTGAGCTGGGTATCGCGTCTTGGCGCTACGATATTGATAAAAAGAACAATCAAGAGGAGCTGGATGCGCTCCTCAACCGCCTGAATGCCGATGCCGACGTGCATGGCATTCTGGTTCAAATTCCGCTTCCTCCCAATTTTAAGCTCGAAAGGGTGCTGGAGCAGGTCAATCCGCGTAAGGACGCGGACAGTCTGACGTACGAAAATATGGGCCTTTTGTGGGCGGGCCGCCCGCGGGTAAAACCTTGCACGCCTCACGGCGTGATGGTCGTGCTTCAGCATTACGGCATCGACGTAGCGGGCAAGCGCGCCGTCGTCATTGGCCGCAGCAACATCGTCGGAAAGCCGATGGCTCAGCTTTTGATGGACGCGCAGGCCACGGTCACGATCTGCCACACGAAAACGCCGGATATCAAGGTACATACCCGTGAAGCCGACATCGTGGTGGTGGCTGCCGGGCAACCGCGTATTTTCGGCCGGGAGTTTTTCAAGAGAGATTCGGTCGTGATTGATGTCGGTATGCACCGCAAGGCCGATGGCAAGCTTTGCGGCGACGTGCGCTTTGAGGAGCTCGAGGGCCACGTGCGCGCGGCAACGCCCGTTCCCGGCGGCGTTGGTCCCATGACGATCACGATGCTGCTCGAGAATACCGTTGAACTCGCCGAAAAGCTGGAGTCGGAGCGCCGTCGATGACGTTTCGTGAAAAGCTGGAGTCGGGCCGCAAGGTCATCACGGCTGAGATCACGCCTCCCCACGGCACCGACATGTCGCATTTCAGTCATATCGGCAGCCTCCTGAAGCCGCATTTCGACGCGCTCAACGTGACCGACAACCAGCGCGCGCTCATGCGCATGAGCAATCTCGCGACCGCAGCCACGCTCGTACGCATGGGGATCGAGCCGATCTACCAGCTCACGTGCCGCGACCGCAACACGCTCGCGCTGCAATCCGATTTGATGGGCGCGCAGGCTCTCGGTATCCCGAACGTGCTTTGCCTCACGGGTGACCCCGTGAGAGCCGGGCATTTCACTGATGCGAAAGGCGTATTCGAAGTCGAAAGCGTCGGCTTGCTCCGCCTGATTAAAGGGTTGCAGGACGGCAAAGACTCGGCCGGCAAGCCGCTCGAGGCGCCGCTCAAAATGTTTCAAGGCGCGGTCGTCAACCCTTCGGTTGCGAGCCCCGCCGCTCAAATTCGCCGGATGGAGAAAAAAATCGAGGCCGGCGCGCGCTTCTTTCAGACGCAAGCCGTATTCACGATGGCCGTCATGGAGCCGTTCATGAAGCAGATTGAGCATCTGAAGGTGCCCGTGATCGCGGGTGTTCTGCTCGTGCGCTCGCTCAAAACGGCGAAGTTTCTGCAAGACAAAGTGCCCGGAGTTTTCGTTCCGAAAGAGCTTTTCGACACGCTCGAAAGCTCGGCCGACCAAACCGCGGCGGGCATTCAGTATGCGCAAAAGCTTTCGCGCGATTTGCTTTCGGTTTGCCAGGGCGTGCACCTGATGGCCGTGAAAAACGAAGAGGCTTTGGTTGATGTCGTGGCCGGCGGGAAGCTGCGTGAGCTGGTCTCGAAAAACTAGTCTAATTTTGCCTTTTATTCTCTTACTCCTGTGCTCGTGCGCCTCGCTGCGGGGAACTCGCCAGCGCATCAAAGTAGCTTCATCGCCTTCGGGCGCTGACATTTATCACGGAGACGAACGGCTCGGCACGACGCCCGCATTCGTCGAGCTCAAGCGCAAAAAACAAGACTCCATTTTGCTGCGAAAGCAGGGGTTCGCGGAACTTCCTGTTCATCTCAATACCGAGTACCGGTGGGGGAACAGTTTCGCTTCGAACTTCATTTGGCTTTCCCCAGTGCTGATCGGCGCCGGCATTGGGGTCGACCTCTGGACCGGAGCAGCCTGGGATTACGAGCACCTCCGCGTGCTGAAGTGGGATCGCGCCCGGCCGCTCGAGCCGACGCCGCTCAAGAAGGTGGCGATCGCGCCTCCGCAAGCGTCGAATGAAATGCTCTCTGACGAGCTCGGAGAATTAGTCGAGGAGCGGGCACGAAGGCTCTATGCAAAAGCGGAGATTCCGAAGTTCGTAGATACCGTCAATTTGTTCGCGCGCTATGCGTACTTTCACCATGCCGTGACGCCGACCGAGTACCGGGATGACTTGTACT
>DASUEL010000266.1:0-4240 GCA_036275095.1 Bdellovibrionales bacterium | reverse complement strand
CGCAGAGCCGGGGCCGGCCGCCCGCGATTTTGTCACCTCACGCCGACGTGTCGTATGTCTCGCGCGCGCTTGCCAGCCGGCCCACGCGCATCGCGCTTCGGGCCAGCGCCGACAGCGACGTGCGCAAGCTTTTCTGGTTCGTGAACGGCGACTTCCTGGGCGAAAGTCCCCCTCGCTCGGACTTTTTCTGGAAGGCCAACGTCGGCACCCACCTCGTTCGCGTCGTCGACGAGCTCGGCCGCTCGGCCCAGCGCCGGATCAAAGTCACGCTCGAGTGAGGGCACCGTTCACGTTCCGAAACCAGATTGAGCCGAGCTTACGTATATTCGCAAAATGTATGGCTGATTTCGTAATGCCGGGCCTAAATCATTCCGATTCATAGACCATGGAGCCAGCGCAACGCATGCCCGCCCAGCTCGAAGCCGACGGCGCTTCACGCCTTAGATCGGTGAACCCCAGGCCCGTGGTGCTGGCGTCCTTTTGGGAGCGCTCGGCCGCGTTCATCATCAATTATCTGATCCTGTCGCTGATTCCGACTCTGATTATTTATAAATATATCGGCGACGTCTTCCTCGCGCTGCTGGCGACGGGTAATCCCGGCGCGCTCATGGGCGCCGCGGGCTCGTTTTTCGGTGTCGTCGCGTTCGTCGGTCTTTGGCAGTTTTTGGGCATGGGCTGGATCACGTACGAAGATGGAACCGACCGCGGCTCCATCGGAAAGCGAATTCTGCGGCTTCGCGTGATCAACGACCGCGGGCAATCGCCGGGCTTCGGCGGCTCGTGTCTGCGGTATCTCGCGATGCTCGTGTCGGCTCTGCCCGCGAACCTTGGTTTCGCCATGGCGCTCGGTTCGGAGCGGCTGACTCTTCACGACCGGATCACCGGCATGCGCGTCGTGCAGGACGGCCGCGAGCGGCCCTCGCTCGGCAAGATTTTCGGCGCGCTGATCGTCATTCATGTTCTCGCGTACGCCGTGCCGTACTATTATTTCATGGGGAAGCTTCGCCAGTACGTCGAGGTCAGCCAGGAGCAGTATAAGCAACAGCTGGCCGAGCGGGCCAAGCTCGCGCGGCTCAAGCCGGTCGAGGCGCCGTGGAGTCTCACGCACTATCAAGGCGCGTTCGCCTCCGCGCCACCCGGAGCGCCGCCCGCGGGCTCGGTCAAGGCGGGCCCGTTTACGATCTCGATTCAAGAAGCCGCGGGAACGAAGCTCGCCCTCGCGTTTCAATTGCCGCTCGTGCGCGACTACCCGGCGTTTTTGAAGCCGCCGGAAGTTTTGCTCACCGAGGTGGTCAATAAAGAGCGCGGCGATCTCACGATTCCGTCGGGTTTTTGGAAACCCGTTTCACTTCAGCTCAAGGGAAACGTCCTCGAAGGAGCGCACGTGCTCACGACTCAAGGCCCGGCCGAAACGGTGGCGTCGATTCGCGGGTCGGTTCGCTGGTACGCGCCCACGCAGCTCGTGGAAATCGGAGAGCTCAAGCCCGAAGTCGGCGCGCGCGAAGGCGATTACGCCCTCACGGCCATTCAAGGCGAGAATTTCGGAATCGTCTGGCCCGCCGGCACGGCCGCGCCGTATGCGGTCGGCTACACTTCGGCGGGCGAAAAAGTCGAGTCGCACTTCGTGACCGGCACGGCCCCCACGACGTCGTACTGGGTGCGCTTTCCGGTCAAGCCGAGCGTCATCAAGCTCTATCGGGCCGATACGTTCGAGCACGTCGAGACGCACTTCTCGGTCGGCCGTTAACTTGGGAGACGCCCGCGCGGCCCAGGCTGCGCCGGATTGGCGTCTAAATATTTAAAACTACAAGATAAAATGGTGACACTCCCATAATCGCTAGTGGAGCTCCCTCCGACTTATTCTGTAGATGTGGGGGATCACATGAAAAAGCAAACCGCATTCACGCGCCGTCAGTTTTTGCGCTCGGGGAGCAGCGCGCTCATCATCCCGTTTTTGCCGTCGCTTCTTCCGCGCGAGGCGTGGGGGCAGACGCCGCCTCCGCCGCCCAAGAGGCTGATCGCCATGTGGACGGGGAACGGCACGTGTTACAAGAACTGGTATCCGTCGACGCTGCCGGCGGAAGTGATGGGTACGAACTTTCGCGAAATGAGCCTTTCGGCCATCACGGGTCAAATCTCGCCGATTCTGGGACCTGAGCTGAGCGCGCTTCGAAACAAACTTTTGCTCTTGCGCGGCCTCGACGGCATGAGCGGCGACGGGCACAACACCGAAGAAATCTTGGCTGCCGGCTATTCGCCGCTCGGGCTGGGGTACACCTCACAAAATATTTCGATCGATCAGATATTGGGGGCCTCCGCGAAGGTCTATGCGAAAGAACCCAAAACGCGGGTGCTCGGTCTCGCGGCTCAGGACCGGCAAGAGAACATCTCGTACATGAAATCGGGAGACGCGATCGTGCGCGCGCCGTTCATGTACGACATGGTCGCGGCGTTCGAATTCTTGTTCGGCGATCTCGGCGGCGGCGCCGATGAAGCCGCGAAAATCAAGGCGCGCAACCTCACGCTCGTCGACCGGGTGCTTGAAGACTACAAGCGCGTGATGGCGAGCAAAACGCTCGGCACCAGCGACAAACAACGGCTCGACTCGCATGTGACGTTCATGTACGAGCTCGAAAAGCGCATCAAAGACTCGGGTGCCGCCGCCGGCTGCGTTCCCCCGGCGGCCGGGGCGGTCTACCCGGGCAAAGGCGGCATGAACCTTTATCCCGCCTTGAAGGCCGACCCGTATATCACGAACATCTTCGATATCATCGTGGCGGCGCTTCGCTGCGATCTCACCCGCCTGGTCACCCTCGTGCCGTGGCATTACGCGATGGATTTCACGTTCATCGACCCGACCGTCGGCGATCTGCACAGCCTCTCCCATCGCGACAACGCGCTCGGCGACGAGCCGCTCACGAAAGTTCAGGGTTACTTCGCGAAAAAATACGCCGAGCTCCTCAAAAAGCTCGACGACGTCGTTGAAGACACCGCCGACGGCTCGAAGCTTCTCGATTACACGGCGGTGCTGTGGCGGCAAGAGTTCACGGGCAACGGCGATAAGAACCACAAGAAGATCGATCTGCCTGTCGTCCTCGGCGGCGGCACGAAATTCTTGAATTCGGGCCGGTATGTCGACTTCAGAACGGTCGGCGAGAAGAGAAAGTCGTATGACTACACTTGGATCGGTGTGCCGTACAATCAAGTGCTCGTCACTTTGCTCAATGCGTTCGGGCTGACACCTACCGAGTACGAGCAGGGCGGAAAGGCCGGCATCGGTTACTACGGTGAGCTCGCTTCCGACAATCGCTATCTCGCCTACGGCATGACCGATACCAAAAAACGCGCACCGCTCCCGACGCTCCTGAAATAGGATACGCCGTTCCTTTTCCGGGGGCTATTTACGCTCAATTCTCGTATTAGGCTTCGAGAGCTCTGCGCTTCGAAAGGCCCGCGGGCTTTGTCTGCAGGAGCGCGAGAAGGTTTTTGACGGCTTCGGTGTTTTCGGCGTCTTGGGTCCACACGGCGTAGAGGTCTTGCTCCAGGCGCGGCGCTTTCGGGACTTCGCTGAAGGCTTCGCGCTCGGCGCGCACCGAGGCCTCCGACAAAACGCCGATCCCGCGGCCCTGGCGGCAGAGCTCGGCGGCTATGACGAAGTAGTCGGTTTCGATCACGGCCACCGGGTGAAGCTCGAGCTCGCTCAAAGCCCGTTCGGCCGCGCTTTTGGCCGTCGGGTCGTCGGCGCAGACGATCAGCGGGACTGATGCGACGAGGTCTTCGAGGCTCCGGCCCTTGAGCGCACCGGCGACGTAGAACTTGACGGTCGAGCGCGCGATTTTGCGCGCGACGAGATCTTTGCGTTCGGGTCTGCAATCGGTGAACGCGAAATCGAAGTCGGCCTGCGCGAGCCCCTTCTCGAGATCTTTTTGCGATACGCGGCGAATTTTGAGATCGACCGGGCCGTAGAGCTCACTGTAGCGCGAGATCAAGCCGTGGGCCTCGAACGACGCGGGAGACGGAACCAGCCCGATCGAGACCGGGTAACAGCCGAGCGGAATCGGGGAGACCACGTCGACCACGCGGCGGCCCAGCTCGAACATCTGTTTTGCTTGAACGAAAAGCTTCGAGCCCTGCGGCGTGAGCGTGAGTTTGCGGTGCTGGCGGTGAAAGAGCTGCACGTTGAGCTCGCGCTCGAACTGGGCCAGATGTTCGCTCAAGGTCGGCGGGCTCACGTTCAGCC
>DASUEL010000265.1:0-2156 GCA_036275095.1 Bdellovibrionales bacterium | reverse complement strand
GTATTGCTATTAGACAAGAATACTTCAACGGGGCTGTACAAAGAAAATCTCTACGAAGCGGAATTAAGAGATTGCACCGTAACTTTCTGAGTCTGGGCACGACGAATGAGAATATTGCCAAGATTATGAGCCCTTTCTCATGGGTCGGCACGTTTAAAAGCGTCGGCCTAAGCCGTACCCAAGGGCGATTTCGTGCCCAATATTGTCTATTTCGAACGGGGGCTGGGCAGGTGGAATGTGCTAAGTTCCGCTGAATGGGCTTTTGGCTGGAACAAGCGTTGCAAATCTCCCTTCGTCTATCGGCACATAGATGGGAGAGCTTTTATGCTTAAGAATCTGGTTTTTGTAATCGCAGTTCTTGTGAGTGCATCGGCTTTCGCGGCTGAAGATCGAAATGTCGGCACCTCGAAAATCGTAGGGTGGGACGGCACCGTCAGCGTCGTCAACATATACGGTGGCGCGGCCCGGGCCTTGTACGAAGATCTCAAGTTGCCGGCCATCAACGATGAGGTGACCAATCTTTCTTATCAAAAGAAGAAAGGCCCCGGCGTTTACTGCGAAAAGCGTATCGATAGAATCAAGGCAAATCGTACCAAGAACGAGCATGACGTCGAAGTCGATTACTCCTGCACGGTACAATTGAATCTCGTGAACGGAACGACGGTCGATTTCAAATATTAGAAAGTCCGTGAACGGCGGCTGAGGCGGGACGACGTGAGCCGAGTGTATTCTCAGGCTCTCGCTTAGCCGTCAGATCTCTTCTGGGTCCGAAATGCTCAGCGGGCTCGAAGTGTCGGCTTTGAACTCGTCTTCGCTCACGTCTTCATATTGTTCCATCGGCTCGCCGGTTTCGTCGCCTTCAATCGGCTCGCGGGCGAGCGCGTCTTCGATCGCGGCTTCAGCCGCACTCGGAGATTCGACGGCCGCGAGATCGCTCGGGCGCCACGGGAACGCCTTGATCATCGACTTCGAGACTTCATACTCTTCTGGCGAGATACGCTGATACGAAAACAAGCGGAACAAGATTTGGTGCATGCGCTTGAAGCCGAACTTCGTGAGCGAGCCTTTGTAATAGCTCGAAGAATACTTCACCGGGCTCGGGAGCAAAAACGCGAGATAGGATGATTCGAGCACGCTCAGGTCCGCCGGTGATTTGTTGAAGTAGTGCCGCGCGGCCGCCTTGATTCCGTAGATGTCTTTTCCGAACTCGACGACGTTGAGATACCGCTCTAGAATTTCATTTTTTGACAGCGTTTCCTCGAGCTTGTAGGTGATGATCGCCTCTTTGACCTTTCGCAAAAGCGACTTCTCGGAGCTCAGAAACATGTTGCGCGCGAGCTGCTGCGTGATGGTCGAGCCGCCGCGGGCGAACGTTCCGCGCTCCCAGTTCACCCGCAGGCTCTCTTTGAGCTCCTCGAATTCGAAGCCTTTGTGGCTGTAGAAGCCCGTGTCTTCAGAGACGAGAATCGCGTTTCGCACATGTGGCGAGATTTGCGAAAGCGGTACGTAATTGCCTTTCTTCGGGCAAAGCTCCACGTTGTGCATCTTCGTCACGAAGCAGCCCTTGATCGTCTCGGGCGTGGGAATGCTGTAGTATATATTGGCCGCGACGATCGCGACCGTGGCTGTGAACCAAACCGCGAAAGCCGCGGTCCATTTGAACGGGAAGCGTTTCATATTCCGAGTAAACCTTGATCTTTCATCCAATTGACGGAATTGCCTATGGCGACATCCGCGGGTGTGACTTTGAGGCCGAGTTCCCTCTGCGCCTTGGTGCTGTCGAACCAGTGGTAAAGCACGGCCATTCGGGCGGCTTCGGAGTTGAACGAAACGCGCTTTCCGCGGGCCTCCATCAGGTCACCGACCTGTCCGAGTGCCAGCAAGAAGGCTTTCGGCAAGTACCATTTCGGCGCCTGAACTTCGGCGTGTTTCGCGATCGTTTCGAAGAGCTGGCGAATCGTGATGTTTTCGCCCGCCAGAATGTAGCGCTGGCCGGATTTGCCCACTTGCCACGCTTTGATCGTCGCTTCGACGACATCTTCGACGGCGACGATGTTCACGCCGCCGGGAGTGTAGAAATTGAACCGGCCCTGCGCGACTTTGAGTTGCGTTTTGCGGCTTCCTTTTTTCGCGTCGCCGGCACCGTAGATCGTCGC
>DASUEL010000264.1:0-2554 GCA_036275095.1 Bdellovibrionales bacterium | reverse complement strand
ATCTCCCAAGAGTCGGCGCTTGCGATCGATTATCAGCTCATCGGCGGCGTACGCCTATTCGACGTTTTTGAAAACACCGGTTTTTCGTTCGAAATGGGCCTGAAAAATCATCTGCATCTTTTGTCGGATGGGCAGTTCAATGGTGTCTTCGCCGCCGCCGGCGTGATTTTCACGTTCTGATTTCGCATCGTGAAGCTTCATCGCCACCTCGCCCAAGCCGTCGTTCAAGCAGTACCGCAGATCTTTGATCCCGAACGCGGCCGCTATGCCGACAAAGTCATCGAATACCATTTGCGCAATCACAAAAAGTGGGGCGCGCGCGATCGCCGGTTTTTCGCGGAATCCGTTTATGACGTCGTTCGCTGGTGGCGTCTGCTCTGGGCGGCGGTGGGTCGCGAGCCGAATCTGAATGAGGCGTCGCTCTGGCAAGTCCTCGGCGTTTGGCTCGTCAAAAAAGACATCGAGTTTCCCGATTGGCCCGAGCTGAAGGCGGTCGATGCCGTCAAAGTTCGCGCGTTTCTGTCACGCTCGGATCTGCCGCGCGCGATCCGTGAGTCGATTCCCGATTGGCTCGACGAAGTCGGTGCCGCCGAGCTCGGCGCGCGTTGGCCCGCGCTCCTCAGCGCTCTAAACACTCAGGCCTCCGTCGTGCTTCGTGCGAATAGTTTGAAGACCACGGCTGCCGACTTGAGACAGCGGCTGCAGACCGAGGGCGTAGATGCGCGCGAAGTGCCGGGCTTTGAAAGCGCGCTCGTTTTGCCCGAGCGCAAGAATGTGTTCAAAACAGAGAGCTTCAAGCTCGGGTTATTCGAGGTTCAGGATCTTGCGTCTCAAGCGGTCGCGCCGTTCTTGGCGCCGAAGCCCGGGGAGCGCGTGATCGACGCTTGCGCGGGCGCCGGCGGCAAGACGCTTCACTTGGCCGCGCTCATGAAAAACAAGGGCCGCATTCTTTCGATGGACGTCGAGGCGCGAAAGCTCGACGAGCTGCGCACGCGCGCCGCCCGTGACGGCGTCGACATCGCCGAAACCCGCGTGATCGAGTCCATGAAAACGGTCAAGCGGCTCGAAAACGGCGCCGACCGCTTGCTCTTGGATGTTCCGTGTTCGGGACTGGGTGTTTTGCGGCGCAATCCCGACAGCAAATGGAAGACCTCGCCTAAGCAACTCGAGTCCATAAACTCTTTGCAGCGTGAGATTCTTTCGGCCTATCCGCGCATGGTTAAGCCGGGTGGCGTGCTCGTCTATTCGACGTGCAGCCTGTTGCCTTCAGAAAACGAGCGGCAAGTGGAGTGGTTTCTCTCGCAAAACTCCGGCTGGACGCTCGAGGATCAAAAACATTTCTGGCCTGACGAAGGTTTCGACGGCTTCTATATGGCCCGCTTGCGACGAGCCACGGGCTCCTGACAGCTAAGGTTCAATATTACTGGCGTGCCGGCAACGGTTTCGCGCCATTCGGAGCGTAGGTGAGCTTCACGAACGTTTCCGTATCGAGTTGCCGATACCAGAAGTGCAGTGCCACATTGTTGCCGTCAAAGGTCGCGGTGCCGTTGATAATGAATGAACCGTCGCGCCACTGGTAGTGCGTACCACGGGAAAGCCCGGGGCCGATCTGCAGGCGCGCTTGCACGCCGCCACGTTCATACGACCAGCTCGCGCCGCCGCGCCGATATTGATAACGACGGTCGAAGAGCCACGAGAGATTTTGCGCCTGTGGTGAAGGAGCTTGCGCGAGATCGACGCGGGCAAGACCTGAAGACGAAATTTGCGCCGAAAACAATCGTTGTTGCTGGTCGAAATAGACGGGTGTGAGCTGATTCGGGCCGAGCGCCGCCGTGAAGGAGTTGGGAACATTGACCATAGTGATCGATTCTTGGGGAGGCGTGGCGAACTCGGCGCCCTTGCGAACGAATCCGCCCGCTTCGGGCATGCCCGGCCGGCTCAAAGAGAGCTCGGCTCCCGCGCGGTAGCCCGCCCGGCGATTCCGCGTAAAGACTTGCACGTCGGAGAGCACGTAGGAGCCCGGCGGTAACTGGGCCAGATTGATGGCGTCGGGGTCTCCGTACTGTGGAAAATCCAGTCGAACTTCGCGAACCGGGACGTCCGTCACGTTATACGGGTTTACCGGCGGCTGTTGCGGGTAACCATTATCGGTTGAAGACGACTTCTGACACGCGCTCAGCGCGAGCAGCGAAGAAACAAGTAACGAGGCATACGATTTGTTCATACGTCCATCCTTATACCGGGATGGACTAAGCAACTCCGGTGCCGTATCGGACCGTGCTGTCTTCGGGCAAAATGAAACCGCCTGAAAGATTTTCAGGCGGTTTTACATGCGGGGAATTTGAGCTTGCGCGATCAGTTTGAGGTGCGAATCGAGCGGCGCGTGCCGAAGTAGACGTTGCCCGCGCGATCGCGGCCGGTCGGCTGAACCGAGTAGCTCGTTGCGCGCGACAAGCCAGTCAGGCGGATCATGTGCGTCGTCACATAGACGCCGGTGTCTCCAGTGTCGCGGTCGAACGCGGGATCGCGTCCCCACAGCACGCGGCTCGTCGCG
>DASUEL010000263.1:0-2516 GCA_036275095.1 Bdellovibrionales bacterium | reverse complement strand
ATGAGACATTATGTTTCAGACGTCGGAAGCGTTCTCGGCGAAGCAAGCAACCTGCTCATGAGTGAGTCCGGAGAGGTCAACCGCTTTCCCTGGATTTTCACGGAGCTCATCGAAACGTGGCAACCCGTCTACCCAGGCCGCGAGGTTCCATTGCGAAAAGTCCGCAAACTTGCGTTCAAAGACTTCAAGCTCGCCTATGACGACAACGAGCCGTTCAAGAACATGACCTACGACGACGCTCGCTGGATGGCGCGGAGAATCGCTCAACTGAGTGAACAGCAGGTAATTGACGCTCTCGTCGCTTCGGGCTTTTCGAGCGCCGAGGTCAAACTGTACGCTGAAAAACTCGCAAGCCGGCGCGATCGGATGCTCAGTGATTTGGGCCTCGGCCGGGATTACGGGAAGTGGCGCCCAAAACCCACGGCAAGGAACTTCAATTACGATCCCGCAGTGGACGGTTTGATGACTGGGGGACCGGCCGGGCGCCAGATGACCGCCCCTGCCCGAGGTCAGAAGATCGTCGGCGGTGAATGCACGGGCTGCCGCACGAATTATCCGATCATCGTCGTCGGGCGTTGAATCAGTTAGAGCGACAGCCGCTTGAAGATGCGCTCTGGTACCAGGCAGATGACGATCATGATCAATCGCCAGAAGCCCGGAACATAAACCACGTCCTTCTTCTTCAATATGGCGCGAACGACGCCGCGGCCCACGGTATCGGCCGAAGCAAAGAGCAGGCCCTTCTTGAACGCGGCCGTCATTGGCGTATCGACGAAACCTGGCTTGATCGTGACGACGTGAACGTTCGACTTCGCCAGCCGGTTTCGCAGCCCTTGGAGGAATATCGAAACCGCGCCCTTCGACACGCCATAAACGTAGTTGCTCTGCCGTCCCCGATCACCCGCGACGGACGAGATGACCGCGATCGTTCCGCTCCGGCGCGCCTCGAAGACGTTGGAGACGGACGTGAGCATGGATACGACGCTCAAAAAATTCGCCTCCAAAATCCCTCGCGCAGTCTCGTAAGACTGGATCGCTCTGGCTTGGTCCCCGAGCACGCCATGGGCGACTAGAAATACGTCGGCAGGTCCCATGGTTCTTTCAGCTTCCGCTAAAAGTGCCGGATGAGCCGCGGTCTCGCAGAGGTCCAAGACGCGGGTTTGGACCTCCCGGCCGGATCGAGTCTTCAAGTCCGCGGCGACCAGCCCCAGCTTTTGCGCGTTTCTAGCGATTAGATAAAGGGTGCAGCCACGGGCGGCGAACTCCCGTGCCGCGGCCTGGGCGATCGCGCTCGTCGCGCCTACGATGATCACGTTCATGAAGAACCTCCGGTGACCCGTCTCCAGAAGGCTGAGCTCAGCGCCGGGTCTTTCAAGCGCGCAAGCTCTTCATAATTTGGATAAAAGCCGGCGAACGTCTCTGGCGTCATGCGCGCGTCTTTGGCAGGGTACACGCGCCCGCCGGCCTGAAGTACCACGCGGTCGAGCTCATCTAGCAAGCGGAACGTGCTGGCATTGGACACCGCCGCATCGAACGCAAGCGTCACTCCAGGCATCGGAAACGACAGCAGACCGGCGGGAGGCTTGTTTCCGAACACTTTGAGGACCGTCAGAAAAGAGCCGACACCCGATTTCGATATTCGATCGAAAATCTCCCGAATCGGGGCGCGATCTCGTTCGTAAGGTACCACGCACTGGTACTGCACGAACCCGCGGGGCCCGTAAATCCTGTTCCAGTGATGAATCGTATCAAGCGGAAAATAGAACGGGTCGTACTTCATGATTTCGGTTTTGCGCTGGGCCCATTGCTTTCGGATGTAAGCGAAGTTGAATGCGCGGATCGTGGGCGAATTGACCAAATTGAACGGAATCAGCGAAGGTACCGTGAACTCTTTCTTTTTTTTGAGATTCCAGCCCTCGACGTACGCGTTGTCTCCGCGGGTGAAAAGGCCCCGGCCGAGTTGGTCGCCGCGTGCTAAACAGTCGACCCATGCGACGATGTAGGGCCAGGTCGCGGCGCTCTCTTGGGATAGATCGAAAAACTCATCGAGATTCCGATAGCGAATCGTTTCGGCCCGGATCCAGGGGCCCGGCACACGCATCAGCCGAAACTCCGCCCACTGAATCAGGCCTGTGAGTCCGAGGCCGCCGATCGTGGCGCGAAATAATTCGGGGTTCTCGCTCGCCGAGCAAATCGGCCGGTTCCCGTCGGAACGCAGTAACTGAAACCGCGTCACGTGATGTCCGAAGCTGCCCTCTTTGTGGTGGTTCTTGCCATGGATGTCGTTTGCGATCGCGCCGCCGACCGTAACGAACTTCGTGCCGGGAACGACGGGCGGGAACCAGCCGCGCGGAAGAAAGACCTCGAGAATCGTTTCAATCGTGACGCCGGCTTCGCAGCGGAGCAGTCCCGTATCGGCTTCGAAATGCAGGAACCGGTCCAAACCGCGCGTCAGAATCAGCTCGCCACCCTCGGTGAGACAGCTGTCGCCGTAGCTGCGTCCGAGCCCGCGAGGT
>DASUEL010000262.1:0-2648 GCA_036275095.1 Bdellovibrionales bacterium | reverse complement strand
AGAGAAGCCGTGATCATGGCGCGCCTTTCCTGACGAGCGGACATTCAGGGAGACGTGCAACTTGCGTTCCTTTTAAGCGGCATTAAACGGGCGGCCGCGCCCGTGGAGCGGGATCACGGCCGGGATTTGTCACCGGTCAGAATGACTTCAAGAGGCCGACGAAGTACGTCGTGCTGGCGAAAACGAGTTTTTGTTTTTCGTTGTTCGCATCGTAAAGAACTTCGAACTCTTTCGTCTCGACCCACTCCATGCGGCCCGCGACGTAGATGCCGAACGAGTCTGAGAACGCGATCTCCGCCCCGCCTTCGGCGTATTTGCCGAAACCCATCAGCGATTCGCCGTCTTTTTGGCTTTGGTCGGGGAACGCCGCTTTTTGCGCGTTCGTGAAGCTGAATTTGAGCGTCGTGTAGTTGAACGTGCCGCCGCCTTCAACGTAAGGCCGAAAGAAAAAACCGTCGATCAAGCGCAGCTTCAGGCCGAGCGAGAGGTTGAAGGTGTCGTGTTTGAAGCGCGCATCGAGGGCCTCGTACGTCTGGGCGCCCGAGAGCGAAACGTTTTTGTAATGGGCTGCGCCTTCGCCGGTCATGTAGCCGACGCCGAAGGTGAGCGCGAGATTCATGAAGCCGAAGCCCTTTTCGCCGCCGAGGTTCGCGTAGATTCCATTGTCGAAGCGAAACTCGCGTGGGGGGCTCGCAACCGTGAAGTACGAGAAACCGACGCCGACGTGGCCGTTTACGCCTTTCGGGTTGAACCGCGGTGCACCTGGAGCCGCCTGGGCTTGCGATGCCAAGCAGGCCGACAGCAGGGCCGCAGCCGCTAAGAGTTTGAAGAATTTGGTATTGAAACTCGCGCCCTCAGAGGTGCGTCTGATCGAAGTGTAGATCGAGCCCACTTTCGAGCTAAGCTTCGAGCCAAGATTCGAGAAAGACAGTCGTCCTAACATGCTATTCTCACTTTTCTGTGCCGGGCTTCATTGCCGGCCTGGTTTTTGTCGAGTCGTCCCTGACTAACGAACCAGCGAACTGGCGCCCTTACTTCTTGCGGGCTTCGTCGATGCGGCGCTTGAGGCGCGTCTTCTTCTTGTTGCGGTTCTTGATGCGCTTCATCTTTTTCGTACGGCGGTTGTCTCCACGTGCCATTTTCTACTCCCAAAAAGTGTTCAGAGACTTAGTTATTAGCTTACGATACCGGCTGAAAACATCAAAATTCTTCATGTTGACTCTTTGCGTAGGTTCGCGATGTCGCTACACTGAACTTCAGTCGGGGAGCACAACTATGAGCCTGAAATTCGCCGTCACCGCCATTTTGATCGTGCTCCTGTCGAGCCGCGCCCACGCGCTCTCGTCTCTCGACTTCTGGATTCCTCAAGCCAAGACTTTGGCAGAGCGTGAAATAAAGTTCGATCTCGAGCAAAGATTCACCGCCGACAAGACCGCGGGCAGCTACCATCGCGGGCTCTGGGGCCTGTCTTACGGTATTTGGCAATGGCGCCGTTTGTCCGTCGAGGCCGGGCTCGATTGGTGCGAGCCCGGTGCCCGCACCACGGCCGCGGCGCTTTCGGGCCATGCGCGCCTGCTTTTCAACAACGTGCAAACCGACGGCTGGGCCGTCGCCGTCGGAATCGATCAGCTCGGGTTTCACCCCGGTGAAAACGATTACAACCTCAATCACCTCGTGTTTCAGAATATTCTGGGCGACAACTGGGAGATGGCATTCGGCGGCTGGAGCGGTAATTCCACGTTCTTGCGCGGGGACGACAAAGGCATGCTCGCCGGATTCTGGAGATTCATTCAAAATGGGCATGGGCGCATGGGTCTCGAGTGGATGAGCGGAAACAGCGAGCTCGGGTACATCGTGCCAGGCATTAAGGTTGAAATTCGAGACGGAGTCATGGGACAACTGGCCTATGGTTTCGCCAATCGGCGAAACATTGTGAAAGACTGGCTGCTCATGAGAATTTCGATCTTGTTTTGATGGCGAAAAATAAACCGGCACTCTTCATCATCTTTCTCACCGTTTTCATCGATTTGGTCGGCTTCGGCATCATCATCCCGCTGAGCCCGTACTTGGCCACGCGCTTTGGCGCGACTCCGTTCGAAGTTGGAATGCTCATGGCGATCTACTCGTTCATGCAGTTTCTCTTCTCGCCCGTATGGGGCCGCCTGAGTGATCGCTTCGGGCGGCGGCCGATCATCTTGATCAGCCTTTTCGGAACGGGCCTCGCCCATTTGGTCTTCGCCTTTTCGAGCCAGCTCTGGATGCTTTTTGTCTCACGCGCGTTGGCCGGCGTCGCCGGCGGCAATATCTCGACGGCGATGGCCTACGTAGCCGATATCACCGGCGAGAAAGACCGCTCGAAAGGCATGGGACTCGTCGGCGCGGCATTCGGGCTCGGGTTCATTCTCGGACCGGTCATCGGGGGAGTGCTCGGCGAAGTCGGGCTCAAAATCTCGGAGGCTCCACCGTTTGGCGCGGGCTTTCCGGCACTGGGAGCGGCCGCGCTGTGCTTATTCAACTTTTTGCTCGGTCTTCGAATTCTCGCCGAGAGCCTGCCGCCCGAGCGTAGGCGCGTACGTCACGCCAACGGAAATCGCTTCGAGGTCATCACCGAGTATTTCCGGCGGCCCGTGATCGGGCCGCTCCTTTGG
>DASUEL010000261.1:0-3898 GCA_036275095.1 Bdellovibrionales bacterium | reverse complement strand
CTTGACCGCGCAGACCGAGGCGAAGAGCAGTGAAGTTCAAAACCACAAAGACCGCCTCAATCAGGTGAGCAGCCGCCTTTACGGCTTGCAAGATCTCGACGCGAATTTCGAAGGCTTTCAAGAAGGCGTGAAAACCGTCATGCAGTGGCAGAGCCAAAAGCACGCGGCCGCGGGCGAGACCGAGGCGGCTACGAAATTTGCGCTGGTCGCCGACGCCGTCAGTGTGGCGCCGGAATACGAAGTGGCACTCGAAGCCGCGCTCGGCCAGGGGCTCCACATGATTTTGAGCCAAAACTGGGACGACCCGCTCGCGGCGATCCAGCATTTGAAAGACACCAAGATGGGCCGCACGAGCTTTTTCTCGGCGGTCGATCAGTATCCCGTGCATTCGGCGATGACTCTTCCGCGCGAAGAGATCGAAGCCGTTCTGCTCGACATCGTCCAGATCAAACCTGAATTCAACGAGCCGATGCGCGCGCTTCTTGAGCGTATCGCCGTGGTCGAAAGCCTCGAAAAAGGCTTGAGCCTGCGCCGGCGCTTTCCGCGCTGGGGCTTCGTGACCCGTCAAGGTGACGTGATCACCGCTGACGGTGTCGTCACGGGCGGAACGGAAGAGAGCGCCGACACTGGAGTCGTGCGCCGCCGCCGCGAAATCAAAGAGCTGACCGCCGAGCGTGACGTGCTTTCGGGCCAGCTCGCGATTCTCCAGCACGAGCTCGATAAGCTCGAAGAACAGACCGAAAACGTGCGACGCGAGCTCGAAAACGCCCGCGTTCAAAAGAGCGAGAAAGAAATCCAGGTCGCTGAAAAGCGCAAAGACCTCGAGCGCTCCGAGAGCGAGCTGAACAACCTCATGCAGGCGATCACGAAACAGCAAAAAGACGTGGCCGACCTCGAGGCTCAGCGCAATACCCAGCAAGACAAGTACGACACGTGCCAAGAAGAGCTTCAAAACCTTCGCGAAAAAGCCGCTCAGCTTTCAAGCGATGTCGAGTCGATGACCGTCGAAGTCGATCGCATCCGAAAAGAGAATGAAGCGCGCAGCCGCGTCGTCACCGACCTCCAGGTGCGCTCGGCCGGAAAAACGCAGGAGCGCGACGGCCTCAAGCGCCAAGTCGAGATGTACTCGCGCAACTTGCGCGAAGTTGAAGAGCAAAAAGCGCGCATGACCAACGAGAGCACGAAGACCAGCGAGTCGCTCTCGATGCACTCCGTTCAGCTCGAGCAAGAGCGCATCCGCCTGAACCAGCTGATCGACCAGGCCGAGCAGGCGAAGTCGCAGCTCGCGGGCCTGCAAGACGAGTTCGAAAAGCAATCGCATGATACGCGCGAGCTCGAAGCCAAGCTCAGCGAAAAGGTGAAAAGCATCCAGACCGACCAAACCACGATCAACGATCTGCGCCTCAAGCTCGAGCAGTCGACCTTGCGCGAGAGCAACATCGTCAGCCAGGTTTTCGAGAAGTACAACACCCAGCTCCTCGAAGTGGCCGAACAGTATCGCTCACGCGAAGTCGATCTGGTAGCGATCGAGAGCGAGCTGAACGACCTCAAAGACAAAATGTCGAAGATGGGCGAGGTCAGCCTCGCGGCCATCGACGAGTACGACGAGCTCACGGCTCGTTACGAGTTTCTCACGAAGCAACAGTCCGATCTGCTCGACGCCCAAGCGCAGCTGCGCAAGGTGATCGATCGTATCGACAAGATCTGCTCGAAGCAGTTCAAGGAGACCTTCGACGCCGTCAACGAGCGTTTCGCGAAAGTGTTCCCGATTCTGTTCGGCGGCGGCATGGCGCATCTCGTGATGATCGAAGATCCCGAGAACCCGGGCGATCCGGGCATCGACATCGTCGTGCGTCCTCCCGGAAAGAAATCGCAGAACATCACGCTGCTCTCGGGCGGCGAGAAGGCGCTCACATCAGTGGCGCTGATCTTCTCGATCTTCCTCGTGAAGCCGTCGCCGTTCTGTCTGCTCGATGAGGTCGACGCGCCTCTCGACGACGCAAACGTGTTCCGCTTCAACGAGCTCGTCAAAGAGATGGCGAAGCGCAGCCAGATCATCGTGGTCACCCACAACAAGTACACGATGGAAGTGAACAACAAGCTCTACGGCGTGACGATGGAAGAGCGCGGCGTCTCCAAGATGGTTTCGGTGAACCTCACCGACGCCCAGCGGGTCGCCGAAGCGACCGCCTAACCCGGCATTCGCCGGTCATGTTCCGGCGTCTGTCCCGTTTGAGAAGCGTATGGACTGAGAGGACGGCCAAGCGTTAATTCGTTTGGCCGTTTTCATTTGAAGCGAGCCGCTCGTATTGGCCCATGAAGTTCGGCGCCGCGAAACGCGCTCAGAACTGGATCGCAGTCGTGACGCCCAAATCGAGCGTCGTACGCGGCTCGAGATTCGTCCACGTGAGGTGCGATACGACGAGCTCGGGTATGAGCACGAAGCGAACCCGCGCTTGCGTCGAGAACTCCATCGCAAGCGACACGCCTTTGCGCTCGCCTTCGCCGTTCAGAGTGTAGTCGGCTTCGGGCGAGGTGCCGTCGTCGCTGCGATCGTGGTGAATCTTGATGTTGTATTTCCAGGCTGTGTAGAACGGGCCTCCAAAGATGAGAAAGCGATCGTCGATCCGATAACCCCAAATCAACGCGAAGTCGGTGCCCCAGCTGTTCGCGCGGGCATTCCAGTCAAATCCGCCGGGGCCGCCGATGCCGTTTTGATCGCCGGCTCCGAAATCGGAAGCTCCGACAAAACCTACGGTCGCTGCCAGCGATGTATCCTCCGCGGCTCCTTCCGTTACGCGCGGGCCGAAGAATTGGTATTTGCCCCAAACACCGGAGCTGCCCTGATAGGTTCCGCCCTTCGCGAGAATTTCGAACCCTTGACCTACACCGAGGGCGCCTCTCACGAAGCCGAGCTCCGGCATGTTTTCGTATTTAGGCTGATCGTAGGTGAATGGTCTCGAGGAGGCGTCCGACTCCACTTCGACCGACGCCTGAGTGGCGCCGCCGGTTCCAATTCGAGTTTTCAACAGTGGAAGTGATTCGGAGCTCACCATGCGGCCCGAGGGAACGTTCACCGCGATCGAAGTGCAGGCGGTGAGGGCGAGCTGGAGGATGAGCACGAGCGAAACGGTCGCAATTGGATGGAGTCGTTGGAATTTCGTATGAATCGTCATGGCGCTATCACATCAAAGGTCGCGTGGACGGACAAGAGGGCGCGGCCAACAAACCGTTCCAACTTGACTCAGGTCCAGCTCCTTCACGGGAGCATGGCGCGCGGGCCCGAGCGATGCGAAACTGAAGGGACCGTGCAACAGAGAATCTCGTCATGGATGATGAGGATCGCCCTCGGGGCCGCGTGCGTGATCGGCGCGTGCCCGGCGCGCGCGTTCGTGCTCGACATCAATGCGTTTTACTACTCGGACTCCTTCAAGCAATCGACGCAAGAAACGCAAACGCGCATCTTCGGCGACGTGATGCTGGGCTTGGCGATCGACAAGAAGGGGCTTTGGGTCGTGGGGTGGAACGTCGGCTACGTCTCCGCGACCGACCAAGGCGCTACGACCGACACGTATACGGTCACCGAGATGGGGCCGAAGTTCGGTCTCTTTCTCGACAAGGAGCGGGTGTACGGGTTGTGGGCCACCTACAATCTTACGGTGAGCGGGACGTACTCGCCTGGCGGCGGAACGGCTGAAACCTGGCGCGGCACTTCGCTGAAGGTCGAGCTGGGCGTGACACCCGCGCTCGACACCGAGATGTTCGCCGGCGTGAAGCTCATCTATCATTCTGAGACATTCAACGAGAGCCTGATCGGCTCGACTAACTACTCGCAAGTGGCCTACAACCGGGCGTTCATTTATCCGTCACTGAATTTCAGTATGCGGTTTTGATCTGT
>DASUEL010000260.1:0-3031 GCA_036275095.1 Bdellovibrionales bacterium | reverse complement strand
AGCGCGAAGCGCGGAGGAGCCCCGAGCGCATCGTCGGTTCGACAACCTAACTTTTGAAACAAGGAGTCCCGAACTCAAGAAAAGTGGTGGAGGATATCGGGATCGAACCTTGTGCCCGCGCTAAAACGCGCCAGTGGCGCGTTTTGGTGCGGAGCACGCGCGAGCGGGTCCGCAGCGCGAAGCGCGGAGGAGCCCCGAGCGCATCGTCGGTTCGACAACCTAACTTTTGAAACAAGGAGTCCCGAACTCAAGAAAAGTGGTGGAGGATATCGGGATCGAACCGACGACCTCTAACATGCCATGCTAGCGCTCTCCCAGCTGAGCTAATCCCCCACGTCGTGTTCGGATAACGACTTTTTTAACTCCGAACCCCCGCGCCTGTCCAGCAAGAATCTATTGAAAATTCGCGAATATAGGGGCCTAATTGTGTTTAGAGGAGCCTTCATGAACGCTACCACACGTAAAAACATCGCAGCTCTGTTGTTCGTGTTCGCGGCCCTGGTTCAAATCCCGCACGCACGGGCCGTTGACCTCACCCACCGTCTGGGCGTCGGTTTTGCCAACCAGTTCAGCACTTGGGACCTTCCGAGCATCGCGGTCCGGTACTACACCCAAAGCGATTTGGGCTTCGGCGCCAACCTCGGCGTGCGCACCCGCGAGAACGACTCCGCGTTTGGGTTGGGCGTCAAAATGGTTAAGGTGATCTTTCCCGAAGACAAAATGAACTTCTACATGGGCGCGTCGGCGGGATTGCTCTCGAGCAAATACCAAAGCACGAACGACTCGGGCTTCGAGTTGACGGCGATGGTCGGCGGAGAGTTTTTCTGGGCCGATCTTCCAAGCCTCGGCGTGAGTTTCGAGGCCGGGATCGGGATCACCTCCCTATCGAACGGCGTGAGCTTCAGAACTATCGGCGACCACCCGTTCAAAGCGGGCATGGTGTTCTATTTCTGATCAAAGACTGATCACTTGACCAAAGGCTAGGAATCAGCACTGGGCAGATTGGCCGTGGCGCCGGGCCCGGCTGTTGCTATATTTTATTGAAGGGGAAGGGGTGAACCAAATGCGCCTCATAACGATTTTAGCCGCGCTTGCTGTCGCCGGTCTTACACCGGCTATTTCTATTGCCGATCAATTCGCCGCCACGGGAGCCACGGACTCCGTCTCGTCGCTCGATAGGTACCTCGTCGCCCAAGCCGACGGCGACGACTCCTACGACCCGTTCGCCGACTACAGCGAGTTCGAGGAGGCTTCCGACGAGGAGGCCGACATCAACTTCTTCCGTAACGGCCGCTTCTTCACGATTGGCCTGGGTCTCGGCTACCGCAGATTCACCAACGTGATGGGCGAGATCTACGCTCCCGGAACAAGCTTCGGCGGCTTTCTCACCTACTTCTTCGATCTGCGCTTCGGCCTGCAAGTGGGCTACACGGTCGGCGACCACGCGCTCTCGATCAAAACAACCTCTCAGACCTTCAACGGCACGATCAACATGACGTCGACGAGCTTTCACCTGAAGTACTTTCTGAGCACGCAAAACATCACGCGGGGCCTTTCGATCTTCAACCCGTACCTGATCGGCGGGTTTTCGCAGAACTACCGCACGTTTCGCCTGAGCGGCACGTCGGCATACGCCCGCGACGGCGCGCTCGGATTCGATGCCGGAATCGGCGTCGAAATTCCGCTCATGCGCAACAAAATGTTCATCGGCGCGCAGGTTTTGTACCAGCTCGTGAACTTTTCGGATGAAAACTCCGAGATTCAATTTCGGGACGACGCCACCGGCAACGTCGTGAACACCGGCATCTACCCGCGCGGAGACCTGTTCAGCGCCTCAGCTCTCATCGGCGTCAATTTTTAGGGGGCGCTTTCTTAACGATCAGAAGCGGGCTGCGTCCTTCGCTCAGAAACGCCAGCTTCTGCGTCTTCGTCGAATAGAAAAATATTCTGTTTCCGAGCTCAAAGATAAGCTCGCCCGTCGGAAACACGTTTTCGCGCCCGGCTTCCCACCTGAAAAACGGAGAGGCCAATGCGAACGTCGGAGGTACGTGCAGGTCGCCCGCCGGGCCATAGCCATGAAAAAACGCGGCGTGGGCGGCATCGCTCGGAATCCAGCGGTCCGAATTCTCGGTGGGCTCGACCAGCTCGACGCGCGCACCACGGTTGACGAGCCACACTTCTCCCCGGCCGGGCTCGGTACCAAAAAACATCAGCTCGTCGAGCGGATCGGTCACGTGGCGTAGCGGAAGAAACCGGTCGGCCGTGAGATTTCCTTTATAGACTTGCCCGTCGCGAATGAAATAGAGCGACATCGAATCGGAGGGCAGGAGCGTGAGCCACTCCTCGGTTCGCGGAAGCCGGGCCAGGCTCAAATCGGTGACGGGCCAAAACGCCGCGGCCAAAAGCACGAAGACCAAACCCGCGGCCGCGAGCGAAGCGCGTGTCGAAATCACCCAGCTCCGCACGCCGGGCGGCTGCACGAAGTACAACGCGGGCATCTGAAGAAAAACGAGCACGATGAACCAGCCCGCGCTCAGCGCGAAAATAAAGCGATACACCTCGTCGACGCTCAACCGGTATCCAAAACTGCTGAAGCCCTCACCCGGAACATGCGACAACGAGGCTAGAAACAACCCGCAAAAGAACAGATGTGGAATCAACAGCAGCAGAGTCGTCCGCAGGAGCGGCCAGGAGCGCGTGAGATGCAGTAGCACTCCACCCGCGATCGCGAGCACCAATGGGCCCACGAACATGAACGCGAAAAGAGTGAACATCAGAGCGTCGGCCATGCCCTTTCAGCTTAGGCCGAAAGAATCAGACCGACAAGTTCTATCAAAAGGGAGCCGGCGATCACGAGCGGCGCTATCCAGCGCAGCACGAAGAGCCAGTTCGGGTACAGCCTTACCGACGCCTGGCGGTCTACGGAGACGAAATTCTCCTCGCGAACGAGGGCCTTCATTTTCCAGCCCACGAATAGCGAAAGACCCAACCCGATGAGCGGGAGAATGCCGGTGATGAGTACGGCGTCGAC
>DASUEL010000259.1:0-5701 GCA_036275095.1 Bdellovibrionales bacterium | reverse complement strand
TAATTCAATACACGCCAAAAATAAAAAAGGGACCCAATGGGTCCCTTTTTCGTTTCACCGCTAAGATTTTAGAAGGATCTAGAAGTAGCCTTCTTCGTCGTCATCTGACGACTCTTCGTCGTCATCCGCATCATCATCATCGCTGAAATCGTCGTCTTCGTTGAGGCTTTCGGTTGTCTCGGCGTCATCTTCACCGAGATCGTCGAAGAGCTCGTCGTCGCCACCCATTTCTTCGCGGGCCTCGCCCATCGGCTCGAAGTCATTGCGTGCTTCGTTAGCGGCCATTCCGCCTGCGGCTGCGGCTGCGGAAGCCGCCTTTTCTTTTTTCGGAGCCTTCGGAGCCGCGGCCTTCTTGGTGGCTTTGGCTTTCGGGGCAGCTTTTTTCGTGGCCGCTTTCTTCGTGGCCTTCTTCTTGGGTGCCGCTTTTTTGGTGGTCTTTTTCGCCGCTTTTTTCTTGGTCGCGGCTTTCTTTTTGGTCTTTTTCTTGGCCATGGCTCATCCCCTTACGTATGAAAGTTAAGCATATATTCTGAAGTCATACCGTGATGACTTTCGTCTCACACTGCTTATAAAGAACTCGTAATCAAAATACTGTCAAAACAAAAAACGCGCTCGTGACGTGGCAAGGTATCAAGCGTTTTGATTGTGAATCACTCGTGTATTTTTCGAGACGAATCCACAATCACTGAAGGTCCGAATTTCGAATAATGACGCTCATAAATTTTTTCGATATGCGTTGTTGCCATCCACAACTCTCGTCTAGTTCCACTCACTAAGTTGTTGAAATTAATAATAAAAATATAGACCCTTGAGGCCCCATCTCGACCAAAATCTTGCGACCTTAGTTCAGAAAATTCTCAGATGTTTGTTTTCAAACCCAGACTGGGCTTACGTTGAATTGACTAAAGGCCAAGGAGATTCAAGGAGGAACCATGAGCCGATTTTTCGTCGTTTTGATCGCGCTGACCATGTCGGCCAAGAGCTGGGGAGCCCTCCCCAAGACATGGAAAGAAATCGAGACCAATGCAAAGTACAAAAAAACACTAGATATCCAGCAAGTTCAAAGGCAGGCCGTTGCCGCGAGCGGCGACATACAGACCTTCGTGCTAGCGGACCGTTTCGTATTCTTGTTTGATCAAACCGGTGTGCCGATCGTGGCGTTCGATCTCACGTTGGAGCCGACCGGCTGGAAAGAAATGGCGATGGGCGCGATCGGTATCGGCGCCTGGTCCTTCAAGAACTTCATGGGCAAATACAAAGCGATCAAAGAAAATCCCGAAGCCGTACTGCGCGCGGGGCCATTGGCCGAAGGCGCGCTTCCTCAGGCAAGCGGCCTCGAGGCGCAAGAAACGGCTGACCTCCACGCCGAGATGGATCAGACGGGGAGCCAGCATGTCCCGAACTGGTCGGATCAGGACATCGCAAAGGGCTACAAGGAATTCGCAAAACTCAAGTTCAACGATGAATGGATAAAAAGCCAAGGGCAGTTTCAAGCGCTCGCCGACGGCAAAGACAGCGGATTCAAGCCCGCGTCTTTCACGATGGCGGATCTGAAGCTGAACGAAAAACAACAGGGCGCTCTCCATAAAGTCATGAACGAGTTCTCGAAGGTCCACTTCGGTACCGCACTCGACGCGAAAGAGCTGCCGGCCTTCATGTCGCAATTTCAAATGAAGTGGAGCGAGGAGAAGAAGGAATTCGCCGTTCTGTGGAGTCCTGAAGCCTATGCGAGCCGCGCGCGCAACGCGCCTAAGCAGCCTGAGCTTCCGGGCTGGCTCCTGAACTACGGCGCGCCCTATGACATTCTCGGCTACAAATACAGCCTGCAAAACGTCGAGCGCATGGCCGCCGGACTCGACAGCATCATTCCCACGCTCTACGCCGACATCGTCGGTATCATGGTTTCACGCGTGACGAACGGACTCAAGTCGCGGCTCGACGGCCACGAGAATCAGCTTCAGGCGCTTTTTGAGGGCGCGCTCCGCGGTGATTACGAGATCAAGATTCCGCTCCTCCAGAAAGAAGAGTTCCTGAAGATTTCGGTTCTCATGCTCTATTTGAACAAAATGATCGACACCGACGATGTGACCGATCCCGTCGCGAAGATGAAGCATGTGCTCAACGCCGAAGCCAAGCATCGGGCCGAAAACCTGGCGCTCTTGGCGAAGAAGAACTTCCTCACTCAGCATCCGTCGATGCACTACTACGACAATGCGCCGTGGATGAAGACCTTCGGCCGGGTCGGAATGGAAGTGCTGGTCGATGCCGTTCGCCTGTACATGCCGACTCAGCTCAACTTCGGTAAGTGGCTCTCGAGCTGGTTCAATATCAACCTGGGCATCTACATGCCGGGCGCCGCGTGGGATATGATCTTCCGCACCCGCTACTTCGCTGAAATGGCGTATGAGGGGCAGGTCATTTCACTCATGAATGAGACGATGAAGGGCCGCTACAAAGCCATTCCGGGTTACGACGTTGTCGAGCTCCATCGCATTGTCGGACACATGACGGGCGCCCGGGCCAACGCGTTCGAAATCGCGATGAAGTTCGAAGCCGACGCCATGACTAAGAACATGCAGCTAATCAAAAACCTGATTGGCGGGCAGACGCAGTCGACCTTGAAGTACATGAAGCAGTGACGATTAAACGCGCTTCACGTTTGAAAACGCCGGGCCAGCCCCCGGCGTTTTTCATTTTCGGAGAACCATGCCGAAGACGTGTCGGCTAGACCGACGTCTCAAAAAAATGGACAGGCCCTAAACGGGTGCTGTCTAATGCGGTCATGTTTCTGTTTGGCTTCGGAATTCCCGGCGGGATCTTCGTCGCGCTACTTTTCACCTATATCGTACAGTCCTTGTTGTACGCGGCGATCATTCCATTCAAGTCATGGAAGGCGGGCCGGTTCTATCGAATCATGCTGACGTTATTGCTGATCAATTTCGTGTGCCCGGCAGCCTTGCTGTTGGCCGGGCTCCGCGGGAGCATCGTCAAAATCTGGCTGAACCCGTCACTTGCCATCAGCTTTTTTCTCCTCACGGCCATCATTTTGATCGTGAGAGAGCGGGCTCGCCTGAGTTCCAAATAGGAGTGGCCATCCGGTTTCCCGGATGGCCACGGTTTTTTTCTTCGCGCGCGTTGAAAAATAACCGGTTAATTATGGGAATTAACCAATCAATTTCATCGCAAGACCCGTGGTGGCGTTCGCTTGCGCAAGCGTTGAGGTCGCGGCATTCAGCAGAACTGAGTTGCGTGCGAGCTCGGCGGTCGAGAAAGCAACGTCGGTGTCACGGATACGGCTATTAGCTGCACTCAGATTTTCTTCTGAGATTTGCAGATTGTTGACGGTTGATTGCAGGCGGTTTTGCAACGCGCCGAGGTTCGAACGTGAATCGTTGATTCGCGTTTGAGCTTCGTCCAACTGAACGAGCGCCGTTTGGGCTCCTTCTTTGGTCGCGTAGTCGACACCGGCGAGACCGAGATGGTCGAGGGTGGCGACAGATTCGCTACCAGCATAGCTGATGCGGTCTTCGAAGCTGTTGTTGAAAAGACCGACTTGGAAATCGAAAGTCGGGGTCGTTCCATCCAACAGTTTCGTCGTTCCCCAGGTGGTGACCGAAGCGATACGTTGAATCTCGTTCTTGAGCTGCTGAACTTCCTTGTTGATGAAGCCGCGCTCACGATCGCCGACCGTGTCTGAAGCGGCCTGGATGCCCAGTTCGCGCAGACGGATCACGATGTTGCCGACTTCGTTCAAGCCGCCTTCCGCCACTTGCACCATTGAGATGCCGTCGTTGGCGTTACGGGTAGCTTGACGGGCAGAGCGAACTTGAGCTTTTAAGCTCTCAGAGATCGCGAGGCCCGCAGCGTCGTCCGCTGATTTGTTGATTCGTGAGCCAGAGGCCAACTGTGCATAACTATTCTGCATGTTGGACTGGCTGATGCCCAGGTTACGTTGAGCGTTAATCGCCGCAACGTTTGTCGTAATTCTCATTCCCATAATTATCCTCCGTTTAACTAAACAGTTTCAGTTTTCAATTAACACCTCCTTGTTTGAGTTTTACCCCTCTATCCTTGGGGGCGGCTTTCCTTGCCTAACTACTTACACATTGAGTTCCGCCTATCACGCGGAGTCGGTCGAAAAACTTTTTACTCTTACTGCATGTGTCTCATCCGTGAAGCCTCCTTTCGAGAGCATTCCTAAACTGGATTCAGTTTCAGTCTTCTTTGCACCCGTGCTTGCATGCTCGTGTGTAGAAGATGCAACTGCTGACATGAAACACTTCGGACCTGGGGGTGGATTCTTGACAGGACATGAGTCGCGTTTGTGTGAAATTGGCCCTAGGACGTGTTCTTCGTCGCGCGACCTTCGGCGCAGCTCACGCAAAAACCAGACGGAGAGCGGGTTTCAGGACGCGACTTTGATCGCTGGACCGGCTCAAGATCCAGTCAGAAATTCGAGCGTGCCGCTGAAATCTAGCCCTTTGCCTTGAAGAAATTTTGGACCTGCTCGAGCACCCAAACCGGGTCATCTTCCATCGAATGATGGCCGGCGGTCGGATGGGCGGCAAATTCGCTCTTTGGCAAGTGCCCCAGCAGCTCTTCGATATATCGATAGGGCACGAGGCGGTCGTTTTTTCCCCAAAGTACGAGCACCGGCTGTTGAATTGAGCCGAGCTCCTTCGGCATTCGGCGATCGCCGATCAGGCGCGTGGCTTTGAGTAGCGTCGCAAAGCTTCCTTCGCCTTCCAAGAAGGGACGCAGATAGGCGGAGATCGTTTCGTCCGTCGCCAGCGCCTGGTTGGAGATGACGCGACTGTAGAACATCTTCACCGTCGTCGGAGTCGCCAAATATTTGAACGAGCGCGAAAGCGGAATGATCGGCTTCACGAGCGGCGCCGGGAGAACGTCGACATACCGAAGCAGTTTGGGGTTCGTGCTCGGCGATATCGTCGCGATCTTTCCGAAGCGCTCAGGATATTTTTTTGCGGCCCATAACGCGACCGCGCCGCCCATCGAGCTGCCGAGCAGATGGGCCTCATGGATGCCGATTTTCGTCAAAAACTCAGCGAGATTGTCAGCCTGTTGGTCGAGGCCGTAATCGTGGTGCGGGTGTTTCGAGCTGAAGCCGAAGCCTGGCAGGTCGAGAGCGGTCACCGTGAAATGTTTCGAAAGCTCCTCGATCATGAAACGCCAAATGTAGAGGGAGGCCGCGATGCCATGAATGAGGACCAGATGAGGGCCTTGTCCCGTCTGAATATAATGAATCGTGCGGTCCGGCAGATCGCAAAAAAGCGAACGATTCGACGTGCCGTAACGGCAAGTGTTCTCGAGTGCCTTGGCGCCCAGGGGCTGATGAAGCGTGACCGTGCCGACCGTTGTTTCCATGCCTTTAAACCTGTGTCGTAGGCCCCAATAGAGCAAGCCCCCGCCCAGTATAGCTAAAACGGCCAAGAGAACAACGAGATAGGTTCCTTCCACCGCCGCCTCCATCAATCAGTCGATCTCGAGCGTCCGGCAAAGCGCCATACGCCCCGTCAGCTCATACGCCTTCAGCTGCTTCTCGCGGAGGTGATTTTTCGCGTTGTAGCCGATCGTGCAGCGCTTGTTCTCCGGGTCGAAATGGCTGCATTGCTCGCAGCAAAATGGGACGTTCCGGTAAAGAAAGTCGTAAGGATGTACCGGGTCCAAAAAAATACTTTCG
>DASUEL010000258.1:0-8627 GCA_036275095.1 Bdellovibrionales bacterium | reverse complement strand
ATTCTCTCGCGCTCGGTCTCGGAAAGCGCGGGGTTCTTTGCGCGTACGATGTCCCGAACGAGATCGATCGCGCGAAATAGGAGGTCTTCCATAAAGATGACCTGCCCCTTTCGGCTGGCCATCTTTCCTTCTTTGAAGCGGTACATGCCGAAGCCGACGTGATGGCAGGTCTCGGCCCAATCGTAGCCGAGTTTTCGCAAGACCTGAAAGACCTGCTGAAAATGCAGGCTCTGCTCCGCGCCGACGACATAAACGTTCATGTCGGCTTTCATCACCTCGCGCCGGTAGATCGCAGCGGCGAGATCGCGCGTCGCATACAAAGATGCGCCGTCCGACTTTCTGATGATGCAAGGCGGGAGCGGCTCGTCCATGAACACGACCTGAGCCCCATCGCTCTCTTTCAGTAGACCGGCCTTTTCAAGACGCGCGATCGTCGGCTCGAGCTTGTCGTTGAAGAACGCTTCGCCCATGATCACATCGTGCTTTACGTTCAGCATCTCGTAGAGCCGCTGATACTCCTTGAGCGAGACCTCTAGAATCATTTGCCAGATTTTTTTGATCTTTTCGTCGCCGTCTTCGAGTTTTTTAAAATACGAAGCGCCCTCTTTTTCGAGGTCCGGATTCTTCTCGACCTCGTCATGAAACCGAACGTATAGCTCGTTGAGGCTTTCAAGAGCTTTGTTTTCGAAATCGTACTCACCGCCCCATTTCAGGTAGGCCCAGGCGAGCTTTCCGAACTGCACGCCCCAATCGCCGAGGTGGTTGATCCCGGTGACCTTATAGCCTTGGGTTTCGGCCAAATTGCGGATCGCCTGCCCGATGACCGTCGCGCGCAAGTGACCGATGTGCATCTTTTTGGCGACATTGGGCGACGAGTAGTCAATGAGGAAGTTCTTCCCCTCCCCAACTTTGGAATGTCCCAGCGCGGGCTCATGAACCGACTTTGTCAAGACATGTTGTACGAAATCATTTCGAAACTTAAAGTTGACGTAGCCCCCTGCCGCTTCGGCGCTTTGAAGACTCTTCAGCCCCGCCGCGTTTATCTTCTCTACGATCTCTTTGGCGATGAGCGGCGGCGCTTTTCGAAGTTGTTTTGCGAGAGGGAAGACCGGAAACGCGAGATGACCATGGTCAAGGTTTTTTGGAACTTCGAGCGCATTAAAAATTTCGTTTTCTCCAAGAGATGTTTGCGCTGAAAGAACCGGAACGATTTCGGCCTTAATTTTTGTCAACATGATTTTTAAACTCTACCAGCAAAAAAGTTTTTTTAAAAGGCGCGCGATTTCGAAAAACCCGCTTGACGAAAAACGACCCCGCCCTTAACTTTCTTAGCTCTTTCTCAATCTCAAAAATCTCATCGCGAATGCCTCTCGCGACGCCTGTAAGGAGGGCCAATGAATAAAGCACAGCTCGTGGAAAAACTCGCTAGCCGCACCAAACTCACCAAAGTTCAGTCAGAATACGTTCTTGATGCTGCTCTTGAAATTATCCAGGATGCTGTCTCTACCGGCGAAGGCGTTAAACTCGTCGGATTTGGTACGTTCTCACTCGCGAGCCGCAAAGCCCGCACTGGCCGCAACCCGCAAACCGGCCAAACCTTCAACCTTCCGGCGACTCACGTTCCGCGTTTCCGTCCGGGCAAAGAATTCCGACAGTTCGTCGGCAAGCGCTCTGAAAAGCGCGCGCACTAATTCGTAGTCAGTCTTTCAAAAACTGAATGATGTTGAGGAGGTCGCTTTCGAGCGCGAAAGGACCTTCTCCATGGCCCAGCCTCAGATCGTTCGTTTGGGCGATCATCTGCCGGAGTATATCCTGCAGTTTCCGGGCGACCCACGTCAGCGACGGATCATACGCCGAATGGAAGTTCTCCGCATGCAGCGGAATCAGCTCCCGCTCCTGCAAGCTATTTTGCCAATCGTCGATGTAAAGCTTCAGCGAATCGTGATCGGCCATGAGGTGCTTTCGGCTGTCCTCGAACGTCTTGAGCTTACTCGCCAATCGTTCAGCGAGCACAGCCAGCTCGCCGCGCTGCTGGGTGAGCTCCGAAGCGCTCGGCCCCGCGGGAGCGTCAGGCGTCGACTGCTGAGCCGAGTCGGCTGCAACGGCCGGCGCCGTACCTGCGCCCGTCTCGTTTGCAGGTGCGATTGCGGCTTCAAAGTCTGCGGGCTTGGATTTCGCCGCGTCTCGGGCGGCAGTCGTAAAATAGAACGGCTCCTCCCGAAACTGCGTACTTTCCCGTGCGATCAGCGCGCCAATCGTGATGACGGCGAAAACCGCCGCTAGAGCGGCGGGACGTCGCCACTCTAGCGTTGGCCGCTTCAACCGGTAGTGCAGCTTGCGCGTCGCAGTCAGGGTTGGCTCCTCGATGAATTCAACAGGGCTTCCGTCCTTTTCGAAGAGCTGAAGGCCCTTCACGGCCTCAATATTGGCGGAGGCGGCGGGACCGGCCGAGAACTCACGAAGGCTGACGTAATCGCGGCCATCGGTCTCCGCAACATCGGCGATCGAGACATCCAGCGGAAGGCGCACTTGCCGTACGATGTTATTGAGATCTACGTCGAAATTGGTGTCGGGCTCCTGTGCATCGAGTGCCACAGGCTCGTCGTGAGCCGGCGCGGGTGGAGCCAATGCTTCGACCCGTCTGACCGGGGTCCACGCCGCGTAGCCGGGCTTCCACACATGATCGTCGTAACGCACGTCACCCGTTTGGATTTTTTCGAGAACATCGCGCGTTTCGAGCGGCCCGATTTGCCGAAAGCCGCCGGCGGACTTGACTAATACGACCCATTCCCTCGAGCCCATTTATCCCAAACCCTTTTCGCTCCGCTTGACCCTTTCAGGGACTTCCTCGAGGCGTTTCAGCACGCCATAATAAGTGTCCAGAAATTCAGGGTCGTCGATATCCACTGACAACCAGTCTAGCACATCCTGGCGCCGCACAAAGCCGGCCCTGAAAGCCGAATGGAGGCTGTTTCCGAATAGGCTGCCCAGCATCTTGGCCGCGAGAAAGTAGCTGGACTTTTGTCTCGGCCGCACGGTCTTGGGGCGCAGCTCTTTGGTGAACTTCAGCGATAACGACTCGATGCGGGTTTTCAACACGAGCATCAGCACGTCCCGCGCGAGGGCCGGTGTGCGCGCCCGAATCTGCTGAAGCCGGTCGGGTTTGCGCCGGTGATTGATGAGCTTGCTCAGGAAAAACCCGAGCGTCTCGATCCAGACGAGGCGGCGAAAATCGCGCGGCATGTTCCAGGCCGTGCGGGTTCTCCCGCTCAAATAAGCTTGAATGTATTCACCTGCAAGCGTGGCAGCATGATTGACCGTCGGGCTCGCGAGATAAAACAGCCCTCCGCCGGGCACGTAAAAACTCTTGCCGAGCTCGCGCAACTGCTTGGCAACGCGGAAATCCGCGGGCTTGAGGCGCTTTTTCAAATTAACTGGAAGCGCCTCGTCTCCGGGCCCGTACGCGGCGATGTCGCTCGGCTTGAGCTCAAAGCCCAAATCATGAGCGAGAATGGCGATAAAATGACGTACGTGCGCGGTGAGATCGACCTCGACATCTTCATTCTCGAGATCGCGGTCGAGGTTCCCTTCGAGAAACAGAAGATAGCTCTGCCATTTCACCCAAGGCGGCGCGCTCAAGACGCAAAACCGCGGCCCTTTGCGAACGACGTGAACGGAAGTTTCGAGGCCCCGTTTTGCCAAGTCGAAGTAGAGCCGCTCGGAATCCTGATACAGGTAGATCGAGCGCGTTCTTCGCCGCATGGACTTCCCGACCAGCCGGGGCAAATGCGCCGAGGCCAAGTGAAGGTCGCCGAATACGACGTAGACCAACGCGCCCGAACCGGGCTTCAAGAGACCCGCCAAAATTTTCGCGGCATGCAGATCGCGTTTATGCAAAGTCGCGTTCGACTGCCGCTCGAAATGCCGATTGAGCGCGATCACTTTCCATCCGCGCTTCTTCGCCAGCTCCAGGAGCGGACGATAGTGGGTCCAAGGAAAACCCCACCGGCTCTTCCACTTCACCGCGGCCAAGAACTTCTCTTCGCTGAGGCGGCCGTGCATGTAGGCGTCGACGTGGCGCTGGTAGCGCGTTTCGAAGATCTCCAGCGCCAACACGACCTCGTGGCGCGGAGGAAGGGCACGCAGAATGCGGAGATGAGTTCGCTGGGCCTGAGAGAAGCCGTGAAAATCACCGCCGTAGATGATTTCGGACTTCAGGATCTCGTACGTCAGCTCATGAGCGTCCGATGGACGCCATTTTCCGGTGAACTCTTTTTGATAAGGCTTCGAGTACTTCTTAAGGCTTCCGGGCTCTGGCCCGAGATAGGCACGCACCCACGATTTGATCTGCTTGAGAAGCTGAACCCGGTGGTCTATCACTCGCACCTGGTTGCTCACGGGTTCACTTCTTTACTTCGTCGTAAACCGCTTCCAAAATCGGAATCATAAAACCTTCGGGAAGACTGCGCCCGTTGGCGTAGACCGTCGGAGTACCCTTCACGCCGGCCTTGAGGCCGAGCTCGGCCTGCGCCGAAACCGCGTCGTGGGTCTGACTGCTCTCCGTGCAGCTTTTGAACTGCCCTTCGTCGATCCCGAGAATACCGGGCAGGCCCGTCAAGCTTTCGGGTGTGACTTTGCCTTGGTTGTCGAAGAGCCAATCATGAGCTTCCCAGCCCTTGCCGGCCCGATTCGCGCAGTAAACCGCTTTAGCCATCGCGCACGAGGTTCCGGGCTGCTGCATGGCCGAGTTGCAGCTCGAATCGAGCGGAAAATTCAAGAATATGAGACGGACATCGGGCCGCGATTTGACGAAAGAGTGAAGGCCGGGCACGGCGGTCTTGCAGTGCGGGCATCGGAAGTCGGCAAACTCCACCAAGGTGAGTACGGCTTTGTCGGCGGCGGCGCCTTTGGTCAGACCGCCCTCCTCGGAAAATGTGTGGGTCTGGGCGGATCTCCAAATATCGAGACTCTCAGGTACCGCCCAGCGCAGCCGCTCTCCATACGCCGTCATATAGGAGCTGTGAATGGCCAGCACCGGCAGAACCGAGACGACCAAGCCCCAAATCAGCACAGAGCGCGAGCCTTCGGCGCCCCCACGAAGGAGCGCCCTGAAGTCCGAGCCCGCGCGATTCAGCACTTCGCCCTTGTTATAGAGCGCGAGCATCAGAGCGGTAAGGAACGACAGTACATATACCGTCGAGCAGAAAAGGCAGAAAACCCGGATTTGCGTGTACGAAATCACGCCCATCACGATCGAAACCGATGCCACGAAAACTGAAAGGTAGAATGCGTACCGGCGGAGTCGCTCACTTCCGGTCAGCGCGTGCCAGATCAGCATGAGCGCCAAAAACGAATTGACGGCGGCGCCCCATAGCGCGATCGAGCGGCCGAAAAGCTCCGAATATTTACTGGTGTTGACGGCGTCGCAGTCGAACGCGCCTCCGAGATTGCAGAGGCCTTTGCCGCGCGCGACCCCCAAAATCATCTCGTAGTGGTGCATCGTGAGGTAGGTGTGAACGCCGATGGCGGCCAGAGTCGATATCAGAGCGATCCAAAGGAACGTGCGGTTTCTAGTCATGATGTCATCCTGACTTAATTCGTAACCTAGATTCCGATTTTAAGCAAAATCCAATCCATGATGTCACTAAAAACGACGGTTACGGGGATCCGCATGGTCCGATACGCCTCGAGAAAAACCGCGAACAACATCAGAAAAAAAAGGCAGATGCAGAACGCCTGAATCACCCAGACCGTCGACTTCGCATCCTGAACGCGAAGCTCGCTCTCGATGTGGGTGATCTTCGTCAGCGAATCTTTGAGCTCATGAAAGTGCATGAAGATCTTCTCGCTCAGCTCTTGTCTTTTAGCAGCGGGAAGATTGTGCGTGGGAACGGCGCGCTTCGTTCGAATCGCTTCGATCACCTCTACGCAATGGTCGAAGTAACGCTGAGTGCGGTCGACGTAGAGTGGAAACGTGGACTTCATCGCCTGGTAAACGCGCAACTCGTGAATCGCACGATCGAAGTTGTCGTCGACGACGAACTGTAGAGTCGCGGCGACGAGTGAATCGGGATCCCCGAGGTCGGTGATCCTGTATTCTTTTTCCAGTCGCTCTTTCGCTGATGGCGACGAGTTTTGGCTCGCTTTCGAACGTAGTGCCATAGGAGCTAAATCGGCAGAAACCCTGGATCCTGAGAGCATAATACCATGCGTTACTATGGATTTTTTGGCGCGGGGTTGCGACAATGGTCTTAAGGCCATCCTCTAGGGCGGCCACCAGGACGGCGACCAGGACGGTCGTCGCGCGATCTTAAACGGAGTTAAGAGCATGCCTGATATCAATGCGCCTTCGCCCAGTGTCGACCAAATTCCTCTGCCCGACCAGCTTCCCGCGCCGGCCGATTTTTCGCATTTGCCGCCCGAGGTCTTGCACACCTCGACCGTTGAGACCCTAATCTCTCAAAACCAAGACCTCATGACCAGGCTCTCGGTGAACATACGCCGCGTGGCCGATCTCGAAATCGCGCTTCGCACCCGCGACGAAAACTTGCGCTCGGTGGCCGCACAAAAGGACGCAGTCCAAGAAGAATTCGAGATCGTCAGCGAAAAGTACCGTACGCTTCGCGCGCAAACCGACAGAACCAGACTCGAGAAAGAAGGCCTCGAGAAGAGCTTCGCTGAAATCCACAGCCGGTACCAAGAGACGCAAGCGCGCCTACAAGAAGAGAATTACTTTTTCAGAGGCCTTCTCGGGATCATGAACCGCTACCGGATGCGCGTTCGAAAATACGTCAAACCCCTGCTCAAGCGCCAAAAGCAGACGATCGCCGCCCTCGTGTCCCGGGTGGAGCTGACTGAAAAAGAGCTCAGCGATACGCGCGACTGGATGCAGTCGGAAATTTCCGAGCGCCAGTCCGCGATCGACCGTTTGGTTCGTTACCGCAGGCGCATGCGCGCGGCGGCCCGCCCCCGTGTCGACCGGCTCGAGCGTGAGCTCGGCGAGATGAAAAAGCTGGCCCACGAGCAAGCGATGACGATTGAAGAGCTCCAAAGCCGCTCCGACCGGCTTCAGAAGCTTCTCACTGAGCAAATCGACAATTTCGATAGCGATCAATCGCGGCTGGTGGCTTATCACGAAGACCGGTGGCAATCCTTGAAGGCCGAAAGCGAAAAGGCCTTATCCGAAAAGGACGAGCTTCTGCAAAGTGCGACGGCGGCGAAAGACGCGCTCGCTCAAGAAACCGAACGCCTAAAGAACAAAGTCTCGGAGCTCGAGGCCGCGCAGGCTCAGGCCGTACAGGAAATGGCGAGTTTCGAGAACAGAGTCATCAGAGCGGAGCGCACCCAAGAGGAGCTCGAGAAAAAACGAATCGGCGAATCCGAGACCGCGCGAAACGACAGAGCGCGGCTCGAGACTCAGCTCGAAAAGGCCGCCGCGGCCCTCGAGGATCTTAGAGCCCGGGACGCGGCCGCTAGCGCACTGAACCGCCGTCTCAGCCAGGACCTGAACAACCTTCGAAAAGAAAACGAGCAACTGCGATTGCGCCTTCGTGCCGTAAAGGCCCCCGAGACGGCGTCGGCGCAGCTCACGCCTCCGCCGCCTTCCGGCGGGAACCATCAGCTCGAGCGGATCGAGCGATTACTCGCCGAAATTCAGAGCGGGCATTCCAGCCTGCCGACCGGAGAAGAAATTATTTAGGCAACTCGTCGTCGAGCCACGGCTCGTCGACGTCGGGTACGGGCTGCAGATTGACCGTGGGCACCGGCATGGTGAATGAAGTCACGGCCGAAACGGGCGAATCGTAGATTTGAAGCTCAGCTAAGGCGCTTGCCGCGAAGATTTTCTTGAACTCCGAGCCCATTCCGCAGAATTTCGGCTTGACCTCGACCCGCGCGGCGAATTCGTTCAGTAAATCGAAAAACAGAGTGATGCCGCTCGAACCGACGAAGCTCAACTCCTGAAAGTTGAAGATCACTTTTTCGTTCCTCAGCTTGCTGAGGAACGTGCGGCGAAACGGCTCGGCCGTCTCAAAGTCCAGGTGTCCCTTGAGATTCACGATCGTTATATCGCCTTGTTTACTGACTTCCGCTTTCATTAGACCTCCACACTCAACAAAACCAAGGTCTCTCCCGTTAAATACAGTATGCCCGTCGGGCGTGACCGGCACAACCGGCGATGGTCCAGGATTTCAAGGGAGACACTTTGGCGCAGCAGACCCGCGGAACACTCTACGTCGTCGCGCTTCCCATTGGGAATCCGAAAGACATCACGTCGCGCGCGCTCGAAATTCTGAGCAAAGTCGACGTTGTCGCGGCGGAAGACACGCGAACTTTTAATGAGCTCGCCAAGCAGTTGCAAATCGCACCTTCGAAAGTCGTCGCTCATCATGAACATAACGAGGAGGAGTCCGCAAAGGGCTTGCTGGCGCTGCTTTTGGGCGGTCAAACAGTCGCGATTACGACCGACGCAGGCACGCCGAATTTGAGCGATCCAGGGTACCGGCTGTTGCGCGAAGCTTTCGAAAACGGCGTCCGCGTGGTGCCCCTGCCGGGCGCAAGCGCCCTAACGACCGCCGTCAGCGCGGCGCCTATCGGCGGCCGGAAACTATTCTTCGGGGGCTTTGCTC
>DASUEL010000257.1:0-2712 GCA_036275095.1 Bdellovibrionales bacterium | reverse complement strand
TACCGGCCCAGCACGAACGACGACGCCCAATCAGAGCTGGCTTCGGTCATTTGGTTGCCGCGGTCGGTGTTGAGGCAGTGACCGTGCCGCTCGAGTATTTGGCGCAGGCGCCGCTCATCACTCGCAGTGGTCTTGGAGCCGCGCGCCCGCATTTCGGCCCGCCACTCGGCGAGAAATCGATCGCTTTCATTCTTGGTGGTACGGATGCCGGTCTGAGGGGAGGCGAGGCACTGAATCGCGCGATTGAACGCGTGTTTCTCGGGCGGCAAGGGTGCCACGATTTCCTGGAGAACGCCTTTCTCGATGAGCATTCGCGCGGTACGGGGATCTTGGAAATAGGGATCGTAGTCGAGGTTGACGTACTCCGCATTCGGGGGGAAGTCCTTCAGGTACGTGCCGACGAACAGTTTTTCGTCGAGTGTCAGCGCATTCTGATTATCGGTATTCCGCAGTTCCACGAGACGCTTATGATTCACCCGATATAACGGCGCGACTCCGTTGCAGGAATCGATCGAGTGGGCGAGCTCGTGCGCCATCACCTGAACGAGGGCGGCGTCAGGGTAGCTCAACATGTTCGGGCAGAGCGTAAACGTGTGAGTCCGGGCTTCGTAGTAGGCGTTGCCGGTCTTGCCGGCGCAGGCACTGTTGCCGTCGACCACCGGATCGGTGGGATTGACGTAGGTGATCGTTTCGATTTTTCGTATCGCCGACCTCTGCCCCTCCGTTAAGCGGCCCTCTGGAGTGTCGCCTTTGATCGTCGCAATGAGTGTTTCGCGCACGAATTTCACCAACGACGACATGCGGGCCAACCGCTCGGGGTCGACGGAGGACATTTTTGTGATCACCTCCGCCGTGACGTTATCGTCTTTGATGATTTGCTGAACGGGCACGATCGCTTCGAGCCGTTTCAGCTCTTCGGAGGTGAACAACCCGGCCGCCGCGAGCTCGCTAGGGGTGACCGGGCGAATCTTGGCGGCGGGATCGGTGGGCGGCCACGGCAAACGAGCTCCGTCTTTATTTTCATTTAAGATCGATTTTCGAAGGGTTTCAGGAGACTCAATAAGCGCGATTTTAAATCGCGTACTCAGGCGCGACTCCGGTATCTCGTTCAGAAGCTGCGAGATCTGAACCCGCTGTTCAATGCGCGCCAACTCCCGTAACTCGTAATCGGAGGGTGCGCCTTTTGCTTCCGATTCTTGGATGCTCAAATTCAGAAAACGTGTTCCGTTGGGCCCGGGGATCTCGGGCCCGGGCGCATCGGTAAAAAAACGGCAGTCGCTCGTGAGTGCTTGCAGGGTACACGGCCGTTTCGCGTCTTCACTCCATGCGTTGACGACGACAACGAGAGCTGAAAATGCGAGGAGGAGCCGCCGCGGCATGCTCACTTTTTCAGCGCCTCCGCGAAAGATCCACGCGCGTACGCGCGCAGCTCGCTCAAGGTTTCGAGCGCCTGCGCGCGCTTCGCTGAATCGAGGCGTTCCAAACAGGCCGTTTTCTTCTTGGGCTTGGGACCGTTCGATTGCGTTACGACGGAAACCTTCGAGCGGCATTGAAGAAATTGGGCCGCAAGTCGCGGCTGGACCGAAAGGCTCTTTGCGAATTTTATTTGGCGCTCGAAGTACTCTTTCGGGGCCGGGTTCCAGGGGCCGAGCTTGCCGTCTTGATGGTAGGCAACGACATAGGCCGGCTTCTTGTTTCGCAAGAGCGTGGCGAGCACGATGCCTTCTTGGCGTGTCAAATGGCCGAGCTCGAAATCGAGCCTCGTGAATGACTGGAGCTCATAGACCGGTTTCGCGGCCTGAAGGGCCGGCGAGCAAAATAGCACGGTGGCGACGATTAGGATTTTTCCGAGCATTTCAGTTTGCTCCTTCTTCGGGCCGCGAGGCGGGAGCCTGCTGGCCGGAGCCTCGGGGGATCACGAGGCAGGGTTTGGTTTTCGCCGGCGCGCAACCGAGCGATTGGCGCAATGCCGGATCGGCGAACGTCAAATTGAAAAGGGTATTGACTGGCGGGACCTCGCGGTAGCTTCCGAGCGAGCTTAAGTCGCGCACAGCTTGCCCCAATACAAAAGCGGGTTGCCCTGCGGGAAGCGGTTGCGGATCCGTATGACTAAAGTAACGGTGAACCAGCCGCGCATCGAGCGCCTCAGCGAGTTGAGCGCGATCGACGGAATTCGCGGCGGCGTAGAGCCCGAGGCCTCGAGCCGCGACCGCCGTGGCGAAGCCTTCTTCAACCTCGGACTTTTTTCCGATTTCACGGCAGTACTTGTTTTCGGCAAGCGCCATTCGAACTTCATTAATGAACTTTTGGTTCTCGGCTGACTTTGCCGAGCCTGTGCCGCGCTGAAGCTCGATTTCCAGCGTGCGCAGAAAGGCCGCGCGGTCCGCGTCCGAAATATGGCGAATGTTGTAGCGTTCATTCAAGCATGAAAGGGCCTGGATGTACGGATACTCGGCGTCCGTAACTTCGGGCAATTGCAGCGCCAGAGCGCCGGCGTTCACGAGCTCCTCTCTCAAGTCATCGCCGTACGGTGCGAGCTCCTCGTCATCTACGAGGCTTGGGCGCTCCCCATTGTACTTCGCGTATTGCCGAAGCCCTTTCAAGCCGGGAAATCGTTCCTCGGTACCGGCGAATCCGGCGAACTTAGCCGGGTCGAATCGGTAGACGTTTTTGGTGGCCGCGCAGGGGCTTGCCAGCCGGCCGATGGCGAGC
>DASUEL010000256.1:0-2640 GCA_036275095.1 Bdellovibrionales bacterium | reverse complement strand
CCACGTCGGTGTGAATCGGATTCCAGTCGCCAGAGAACGCGGCGAAGTTCACGATATCGGCCTCGGTGATCGTGCGCGAGGCGGTTTCGAATACGGCGTCGACGTGAAAGTCTTCGAAGTAGAGGCCCTTGCTCATAGCTCCAGCATGAGAGGTAACGGCCGCCTTTTCAAGCCTGGACACAGCCTGAGGTCAGGACATACGATCGAGAGAGGCGCTCACGCCGGGCCCCGCCGATGGTCTAGGCCGCGCAGGAGAAGACGATGATCGAATTCACGGAAGAACACGAGCTATTCAGAGACACCGTCCGCAAATTCATCGACAAAGAGATCCGCCCGTTCGCCGAGCAGTGGGAAGACGCCGGCCGCACGCCGCGCTCGGTGTGGAAGAGATGCGGCGAGATGGGCTTTCTCGGCTTGAGCTACCCTGAAGAGGTCGGAGGCATGGGCGCCGACTTTCGATACAACTACATCTTCGCCGAAGAGATGGGCCGCTGCGGCTCACCGGGAGTCGCGACCGGAATCGCGGTTCAAAGCGACATGGCGACGCCCGCGCTCGTCGAGCACGGCAATAAATTTTTGCGCGAAACGTATCTGAAGCCGGCGATCTCAGGCGACATGATCTGCTCGATCGCCGTGACCGAGCCCAACTGCGGCTCCGACGTCGCGGGCCTGCAAACGCGCGCCGTGCGCGACGGCGACGACTACGTCATCAACGGCCGCAAGACGTTCATCACCAACGGCACGCAAGCCGACTTCATCGTCTGCCTCGCGCGCACGAGCGACAAACCCGGGCACCACTGCTTCTCGCTGATCGTCGTTCCGACCAAGACCCGCGGTTTCAGCGTCGGCAAAGTGCTCAAGAAAATCAGCCATCCCTCGTCCGACACCACCGAGCTCGTACTGCAAGACGTGCGTGTCTCGAAAGATCACCTCATCGGCGAAGAGGGCGAAGGCTTCATCTACCAGATGCGGCAGTTTCAGTACGAGCGGCTCGCCGCTATCGGCAACGCCATCGGCATGATGAAACGCGGCTACGAGATCACCAAAGAGTATTGCCGCCAACGCGAGACGTTCGGAAAGCCGCTCATTCAGCGCCAGGTCGTGCAGCACAAGCTCGCCGAGATGTACGCCGAGATCACCATGATCGAAACGCTCGCGCTCCGCTGTGTCGAGCTCGCCGTTCAAAAGAAAGACTTTTCGAAGCTCTGCACCGTTCTGAAGCTCCAAGGCGCACGCGCCAAGCTCAACGTACTCGAGCAATGCGTGCAGCTCCACGGCGGCTACGGCCTCATGCAAGAGTACGAAGTCGCCCGTTACTACCGCGACTCGAAACTCACGACCATCGGCGGCGGCGCCAACGAGGTCATGCTCGAAATTCTCGCCAAAATGGAAAACATCCGCTAACGGTTACGCCGTTCTTTTTGCGTACCTTACTTCGCGAAAAGCGTTTGAAGGAGCGAGCGGAAAAAGCGCGGGCGGTCCAGCTGAATGTACTTATTCGCCGTGACCGTCGAGCCGTGGTCGTGACCTTCGAATCTCACGTAGCGCGAGTTCGGCAGAATCATGCTGTTCCAGGGCACGAGGCCGTCGTTGTCGATCCCTCCGTCGACTTTCACCTTGTTGCGTGAAAATTCGAACATCGAATCGCGGCGATTGGGCTCGTCGTCTTTCCAGGTGGAGAAGCAAAGAACGCGAAGCTCCTTCACCACATGCTGAACGAGAAAATCCCATTTTTGCATCCAGGGCACCCGCTCATAGGAGGTGAGATTGTGCATAGCCTTGTTGCTTCCGCCTAAAATCGCGAGCACGAAGTTCGCGAGAAAATCCCAAACCGGATTGTCACTGAGGTAATCGGCGACGGGCGTTCCGTAAAACGGCGACTGCATGAAGAGCACGCCCTTGACCTTCGGGTACAACGACGGACTGTCGTTGAGCGCGATCAGCGTTTCGAGACCGCCTTTGCTGTGCGCGACCAGCACGACGGGCTTCGACGAGGCGCGAACGGCCCGCTCGACCAGAATGGCATTCGCCTCAATCGTATCCTCGGTGTCGGTTTTTAAGCGCTCGTACTCCACGCCCACCGACTTGAGCCAGTCCATGTGCTCGTAGAAGTACTCGTACTGATCGAACTTGTTCATGATCAGCTTGCCCATGAAATCGACGTAGTTGCCCATGATTCCCTGGACGAATATGACTTTGTAATTTCGTAGCTCGGCGAGATCGGTCGGAAGCCCGTCGCCCATGCGGCCGAAGTAACGTTCGTAATCGGCCGTCACGTTCACGCCCGCGGGTTGATATTTCGAAAAGTCGATCACGGGCGGTTGAGCCGCGTAAAACTGCACGGGCTCGTTGGGCCACTCGTAAGTCGTATCCGCTTGAGAGCTCGCGCCGGTTTGAGAGCCCGATGGCTGCGAGCAGCCGAGCATGAGAATCATGAGTAACGACAGGCCTATCCGCATGGTCCCTCCACACACAGATGTACTCTCAATCATATCGGGCTTCGCGAGCGGTGACCGCGTTGACTTTGGACCGGTTTTCACGGGCGAAGACGTGTCCCGATCAATAGGCCAGCACGAGCGCCGCGACCAACGCGAGGCGAACCGGCTCCGAAAACGCCGCCCATCGTTTCTTTTCGATTAC
>DASUEL010000255.1:0-2659 GCA_036275095.1 Bdellovibrionales bacterium | reverse complement strand
GGCCGAGCCATTTGCACCGCCCGCAAGCCGCTCTGCGAGCAATGCCCGCTCAATCGCCTTTGTCCCAAGCTGGGTGTCTGACTAAAGATTTCACGAGGGAACCCGCGCGCTTCGGGGCCAGCCTCCGTTCTGATAGAACATCCCCCATCAGAGGAGATCCCATGAAGACCTTGTTCGCATTCGCACTCGTCGCAATCACCGCGTTGCCCTTCGCGGCGCACGCCCAGCTCGGCCGAAACCCGACCGTTGACCAAGACGTCAGCCCCAAAGGCGTCTACAAACGCGCCATTTTGAAAAAGCTCAATCCGCAATTGCGTCTTACGATCGTTCGTCTTTACCAAAAGTATTACGGCGACGAGTTCCCGAAGAACATCGATCAGTACAACAGCAAGCTCGACCCGAGTCTTCATCGCTTGATCGACGATACGCTCGAAAAAGAGCTTCGCGCCGCCAAGAGCCGGTTCCTGATGCGTGCCGAGTCCGGCACCGCCGAGAAGCTGCGTAAGCTCGGATTTCAAGTCGGCTCCGACCTGGGAGATATTCTGACCGCCGCCGCCAGCCTCTGGGACGTACTCGAATGGTCGGCCCTTCGCGAATTTCACCAAATCGAAGGCGGCGTTCGCCTTTACCCCGATCATCCGTAAGCACCTAGATACGCCGTAAGGCGGCCTACCTCAGTTTTTGTTGTTGGCTTGTTTTTGGGCGACGGGCTGAGTGATGAACATGCGGGTACCGGCCTCGAGCTCGCCGAAATAGTGCGCGGCGAGATTGGGGTCGGTGGTCGGGAGCTCGACGGTGAACGTCGGAATTCCGCGTTGCTTGCCGGCGTAATTGCCCAGGCTTCCCGGGAAGATCCCGTACGTGAAGAGCTTCAGTGACGGCGTGACCTTTTGAACCGCTTGCTTCAGTATTTCGCACGAATCGACATACGATTTCGAAAACGCCTCGGCATCCGCGTTCGACGGGCCGTCATAGTCGAGCATGTTGAGCGGCGCATGGATGCTCAGGATCTTGTTCGGCTTGAACTCGTCGATGAGCCATTTCTGAAATTGAGTCTCGGGCTCGCTCGCGCCCTTTTCTCCCGGATAATAGCGGCGTGATTTATACTTTTCTTTCCAAAGCTTGAGGGCCAGGGCGTCGAAATCGGGCGTGTCGAAGTTGCGATTCACGTCGATCTTGTTGAAGTTGGTGCGAGTACCTTTCGAATAACGAAGCACGCCGTCGGGGTTCACCAGCGGCGCGATCACCACGAAGCCGTTCTGGCAAAGCTCGGGCCGCGCCCGGAGCCACTCGACGATGCGAAAACCGAAGTAAATCGGCGTGACTTCGTCGCCGTGGACCGACGACAAAATGAGCGAGCTGTTTCCGGAGTCTTTGTCTCCGCATGTGAAATACGTGAGCGGCTTGCCGTTGACCGACTTGCCGCGCACTTTGAGGCCTTCGCCGGTGAATACGCTCAAGTCCCACTTGTAGCCGCGATTGCGCACAGTCTTCTTGAGCTCGTTCATCAGATCGCCGACTTCAGCGTCGTTCGCGCCGGCTGATACGGAGACCGACGCGAGCACGAGCGCGAAAATGCCCGCAACCAGGCGAGTCCATGATTGACTCGTGGAGCCACCGGCACCAAGATGAAAACCGTGCTGGTCTCTTTTTTTGAGAGTGTTAAATACGTCGGTCATCTCTTTCCTATTGCCCTTTTGAGGGTATATCTCGGGTATTTCTATGTTAATCAGGCGGTCACGCGTTGGGGAAGCGATTTCTTGAACCAACCGCGCCTCGCAGAGGACGCAAGCCATTGGTTGCCGCGCAGCCCTGCGCCGGCCTGGTATCAGTCTTTCGTACAGGAGTGGCTGGTCCCCAATTGGCAAGCGGGAGCTTACGTATTGACCGTCGGCGAAGCGCTGATCGGAATCTCATTTCTCATCGGCTACTTCGTGAGGCCCATGGCCCTGCTCGGCGTGTTCTTGAATCTCAATTTGCTCTGGATCATGGGCCCCGACGCGGCCCCGCTCTATCAAACGCTGTTCGCGGTTCACTTGACGCTCGCGTGGCTGGGCGCCGGCCGCTGCCTCGGCATTGACTACTACTTCTACAAGAAACGTCGCGGGATCTGGTGGTGAGTTTCAAAAACGCGCTCGCGACCATCGCGCTCGTTATCGCAACTCTCGCGATCGGCGTGGCGCTTTGGGCGGTCCGCAAACCCACCGCGTCTCCCGAAGCCTCGCCTACGCCTCTGCGCATCTCGGCTTATTCTTCTTTCACGAGCAGCTGGGGGCCAGGCCCGAAAATCATAGAGTCCTTCGAGCGCCACTGCGGCTGCCGCGTCATTCTCGAGGACTCCGGCGACTCCGGCTTGCTTCTACAGAAATTAAAGATGGGAACGGGCTCCGCCCCCGACGTGGTGATCGGCCTCGACCGGTATCAGGCGAGTGAAGGGGCTCCGCTTTGGCGGGATATCAGCGCGCTCAGCGAGCCGGTCGTAAAAACGAGCCCGGGCCTGGCTTCGCCTGAGACGTCTCATCTGCTTCCATTCGATTGGGCTCCGATCGCCTTCGTGTTTCGCAAAGGCGAGCTCGAGCCGCCGCGGTCGCTCGACGATTTGCTCGATGCGCGCTTCAAAAACGCCATCGCACTCGAGGATCCGCGCACGAGCACGCCG
>DASUEL010000254.1:0-6047 GCA_036275095.1 Bdellovibrionales bacterium | reverse complement strand
GTGAGTCGAAATTCCGAGAGCAATGATTTCTTTGATTAGCCTGGTTCGCGAGTTGAAAACTTGCCTTTCCAACGAACAAAAATTCGTTTGATGGTGGGATGGGCCCGGCAATTCGGTCGAGATTATGGAGTGTCTCCCGTTTGCGAAAATGTGATGGAGCTTGGCGCCCGCACTCAGCTCGGGTGCCGCACTCTCAACGTTTCAGAGCAAAGCCAAGGCTTCCGAATAGCCAGCTTGCAAAGCCGGTCACGAAAATACCGATAAATATGAAGAGCATGCCAGGTCCGTCGCTTGTGAAGCCGGCCCTTGCCGCGACAACAAGAAGCGCCAAAGACGCGAGTGCCAGCAGAAACGATAGAAACAAGAACAAGTATTTGACGATGACCATGTCCGCCTACCACCCTTTCGCCGAGGTGAGGCTTTTCGCTTCATCCCACTCGCGCGCGAGCTCGACCATTTTGTTGAGCGTGTCTTCTATATCGTGAAACGCTCTTCGGGCGCCTACCAGCTTCATGAGCTCGGTTCTGAAATACAGCCTTGAATCTTCGATGTAGCAGGTTCCGCCTGTTTGCGTGCAATGCTTAATTAGCAACGAGCGAAAGGCCTCGGACTTCAAAAGCTCACGTGTCGCAGCCTCGCCCTTTCCGCGCACGACCACCTTGACGGCGCGATCGAACTCCTTGACACCCGACCGCACACGAGTGAAGCCGGGATGAAAAAGCCACCAGGTGTTGCGGCAGGCTTCCATTCGCTTGTGAAGTTTGACCTTGAGCTCGACCCAAATGTAGGCCTCGTTCGCCGGCACCGTGTAGCAGCCCACATTGTAGCCCCGGTACGTGCCGCTCATCGAAAGGTAGCTCTGCGAGTCGCCAGGCTCGCCAGGTGAGCCAAAGGTGAGCCCGTGTTTTCTGCCGAACTCTCTCCACTTTGAAAGCAATCGTCGCGGCCGGAAGACGACCACGTCCCACGCGTACGCCGCCATTCCGATCGCGATCAACGCGTACAACGGGAACGAGTTGAAAAAATAAATCGCGGCGACCGCGACGAGACCCAGGAGGGGCCCGGCGAACAGCTTCACCGACGTCTCCGGCGAAAGCCAAAGTCTGAAGAGCGAGCCAAACGTGAAGAGTCCGAGCAGGAGGAGTCCGGCGCCGAAGTAGATGTCGTCTCTCCACGTGCGCGCGACTCCTTCGGGGCTCAGATAGAGCTTGTCGCCGTGGCTCAATCCCACCACCGTGAGTAGCTCGCGCGAGCCGCCTACGATCGGAACCCGCGGCTTGGCCCAATCGTCCTTGTCAATGAGCAGCTCCACCCGGTCGCCGGCGCGGACATTTTGCTTAAACTCAGAGAGCGGCAAGAGATCGGGCTCGTCATTATCTTGATTGATGTATTTGGAAGGGACCTGGTAAATGCGCCGGTCCTCATCAAGTTTGATTTCAATATCGACGTACTTCGAATCCTTAAGCCAAGGCGGATACGAAAGATGCGCGACGCGACCTGAGTGCGGCACCCACTCCACGGCCGAGAATAATCCGTGGAGGATGAGCCAGAGGCCAAACCCGAATGCGAAGAAGGGCAGCACGATTCGCGGCATACGATGATTTTTTCGGCGCTATGGGTGCAAAAGATGAATGGAGACAGGTCTTAAGTCGTGTTGCGAGAGGGTTCAAAAAAAGATTTGAACGAACGGCGCTTCGGCCGTCATCATCATTCTGATGCCCAAGTTGCGGAACGAGCTGATCAAAAAACTAGAGCGCATTCCCGGTCTGGAGGATCGGCCCTCCAAGGTTGCCGGTGGTTCAGCCATCTTCTACAAAAACAAAGAGATAGCCCATTTTCATAACGACAATGAAATCGACGTCCGTCTGACTAAGAAAATCATTCGCAAAGAAGGTTTGAACCATCCTTCGGATTCAAAAATTCATAAGCACAGATCTCCGAATTCGGAATGGATCGAGATCAGGTTTAACAAATCAAAAGACGTCAATGAGGTCGTCAGGCTTTTCAAGTTGGCCCTCGAGCAGTACTGAATGGCTCGGACGCGTGCAGGAGCTGGCGTGGAACACAAGATCTATAAAATGAGTTTTGCGAGCATCTATCCGCTTTATGTCCAAAAGGCCGAGCGCAAGAAACGAACGAAGGCCGAAGTCGACAAGGTCATTTCTTGGCTGACCGGCTACGACAAGGCCGGCTTGAAAAACCAGCTCGAGAGCCGGGCCGACCTGGAGACCTTTTTCACGCGTGCGCCGAAAATGAATCCGAACGTATCGCTGATCACCGGTTCGGTTTGCGGCGTCCGCGTCGAAGAGATTAAGGACCCGCTGATGCGGAAGATCCGTTACTTGGACAAGCTGATCGACGAGCTGGCCCAAGGAAAGGCACTTGAGGCCATACTGCGCACGGGCGAAAAGCGGGATAAGCTTCCGCCAGCGGGCAGTAAAGCTGAACCGGCAAGCGGAGGTGCGATGAGTCCCGCTGTCGATAAATTCGTGAGAAACGCCAAGAGCTGGAAAGACGAGCTCGCCTCTCTTCGCGCGATTCTCCTTGAAACGAAGCTCGACGAGACCCTGAAGTGGAATCTCCCGTGCTACAGCTACAAAGACGGAAACGTCGCGATCCTGCAGCCGTTCAAAGCGTGTTTGGCTCTGATGTTCTTCAAGGGTTCGCTGCTGAAAGACTCCAAGAAGGCCATGGTCAACAATGGGCCCAACTCGCGGGCGGCGCGCCGCTTTGAGTTTCGCTCGGTGGCGGAAATCAAAAAGGTGAAAGCGACCATTAAAGCCTACGTCAAAGAAGCCATCGCGATCGAAGAGTCGGGCCAAAAGGTCGAAATCAAAGCGACGCCGCAAGCATTGCCCGCGGAGCTCAGGGCGGCGCTCGCGAAAAGCGCGGCTTTGAAGAGGGCATTCGCGTCGCTGACACCGGGCCGGCAGCGCGCCTACATCCTACACATCACGGGCGCGAAGCAAGCGGCGACCCGCGAGGCGCGCGTCGCGAAATGCATACCGCGGATTCTGGATGGCAAAGGCATGAACGACTGATGGGCGTGAGGCCGTGATGAAACCAAATGTCGAGGAGTTCTTCACCCGTTACGCCGCAGCTTACAACAAAGCTCTCGAAGGCGACTTGGATACGGCGCTCATTCGCAGTTTTTTCACCAAGAAATTTCTCGCCGCCGGGCCCGACTCGGTGAACACGGGCCGTAACGGGCCGCTTTTTTCGTTCATCCTCAAGCGCGCGTATGCCTTTTACAGAAAGATCGGCACGAAGCGCCTCGAGATCCTGAAGGTCAATGAGACTGAAATTGATCAGAGCCACAGCATGGCGAAGGTGTTTTACCGCACACACTATCTGACCAAAGCTGGCGAAATGAAAAACCTCGAATTCGACGTGACCTACCTGCTCGAGCATCAAGGCGACGAATCGAAAATTTTCGCGTTTATTGCCGGTGACGAAATGAAAGCTTACCGAGACGCGGGTATAATCTAACGAAAAGCGCATTGCCCGCAGCTCATGGTGCCGGTGTTGGAGCCGGCGTCGCGGCCGCGGGCGCTCCGCAGCTGATTTCCACGAAATGGTACATTGTGGTGCCGCGGGTGGTGCCGCCGACGAGAATGCCCGTGCGGCGGCCGAAACCGAAGCCCGTTCCGATCGCGGTGGAGTGAGGCGACTCCTCGCGCGCCTCGTATTCTTTGGTGATGTGAAACGGACCACCGCAAAACTCATTTGCTTTCTCGTCGAGCTTGGTCCGGTATTTCGCTTCGCTTTCGGGACTCGATTGAGGCGCGTAACGTAGAATGGCGTGTTTGGTGGGCACGAGATCTCTTCTTACGAACTCCACGGTCGTGCAAGCGGTGAGGAAAATAAAAACCAGGCAGATGCGTTTCATCCTGCCTGGCAGTAAATCATCCGTTCGTGGTGAAAGCGTTGCCGGTTTGTGAAGGTTCAAACCGGATCGGGCTGGCACCGCAGAAGCGACTTGCCTCCGCGGCGCGGAATGGGCTCTTAGAAATAGGGCTCTTCGGTGCTATCAACGATCCCGTCGCAGTCGCTGTCGACATCCACGTAGGGCTCGCACCACAGCGGAGTCTCGCCTTCAGTACCATCGCCGGTTCCGTCGTCAGCCCCGTCGCCGGTGCCAACATCGGTTCCGCCGCCAGTCTCGCCGCCGGCGCCGTCATCGGTACCTTCGCCGGGCTCGTCGTCGACGGGCGGCTCTTCCATGTCGCCTGCGTCGCAAAGTCCTAGATAGTCTCCGTGGCCCAAATGGGCCTTCATGGCCGCGATGGGGAGTGTTTTGTCATGCGCGGCAGAGGGATTGCCCGGAGGCACGTGGCAAATTTGGATGCAAATTTTCTCGCGTCCGTCGGCGCGGGCGCTGGCGGGACAGTCCACCTTGTGCGGAACGATATCCGCGAGCGAAGCTTGCTCAAAATAGACTCTCGCCCTGGGCGAAAGGTTTTCGTCGGATGCCGAAAGCGCGCCTGTTCCGCCCTGCTCAATGCAGCCTGAAATAGCCAATGAAAATATACCGACCAAACAAGCAATGCGACGCTTGGTCCTCATAAATACCTCTCATTTAAGATTGGTTTAAGTCCGGATGCGGAGAGCTTACAGACCGCTAGACTTACTTACATCTTAAGCGGGTATTGCGATTTCCGCCAGCAGGTTCGATTTCAGTCCCGTATTCAGATACAAAATCGGCGTAAATCGAGAATTGCGTCTCGAATGAAAGCGTCTCGTTTTGGGCCGTCTCAATGTGCACTCACCGCACGAAGCGCAGCTCCGTAGCTTGAGCATTGGTAAACTCGACGCGCGCTCGAGCGGGTTGTATACTCGCGGCCTCCTGGGGAGTCCTATGGATATCAAAGCCGACGTCGAAAAACTCTACCGCGATGGAATCACCGCGACTCGTGGCGCCCTTAGCCGCGACTTTGTGAACCAAATGCGCGACGACATGATGAAGGTATTTTGGGAGAGCATTCAGCGCCCGGGCGGCGCCATCGGCCGCGGCCCGCGCCGGTGGTATGTCGAGGTTCATCCCGAGATGATTTCGGGCTTCGTGCAAATCGCGACTCACCCGTGGATTCTCGCGATGTCCGAAGCCGTGCTCGGGCCTGACTTCCAAATCGTCGAGATCGGTTTTGACGTGCCATTCGAAGGAGCGAAGTATCAGCCGTGGCACCGGGATTTTCCGTCTCCGCGAGAGTCCTTTGAGGAGCGCAAAATCACGTCGCTTGCGTTCAATTTGACGGGCGTCGACGTGACGCCAGATATGGGTCCGTTCGAGATCGCGCTCGGCACGCAGTGGGAAGACGGGCGCGAGTGGAAGCACCAGATGTTTCCTCCTCCGGAGCGGGCCAGAAGCTATGCCGAGTGTGCCGTGCGTACGTTTCCGAAAATGGGCGACATCTCCTGCCGCTCGGCTTTGACCATTCACCGGGGTACCGCGCACGACTCGATGATCCCGCGTCCGGTGCTCGTGCTCGGCGTTGATGCTCCAGGGGCCGGGCATGCGGCACTTCACGACATGCAGCTGACGCGAAACTTTTATGAAAAGCTTCCCGACGCGCTCAAGCGTCATCTCGTTTGCCGGGTGGTCGATAAGCCCGAGCCGATCACGCAAAAACACAACATCGAGGGCCTCGTAATGGGCGCCGAGAAAGATTATTGACCGGCCGCCAGCGATGAGCCGGTGGCTAACGGGCAGACAGTCAGGAAAATTCTTCCCTTATTTCTTCGCGTATTCGAACGCATTTGTGACGAGCTGGTCCTCGCCTTGCTTTGGCTAAAGGCTCACTTTCTTCGAGCGAGGTCTGTATGAAAGCGTACACATTGGTTTTACTTGCCGGTTTGTCGGGCTTTGCAGCGAGCGCAGGTGAAATTCCTGTCGCAAAGATCGCGCAACTGAAGGCGCGGCTCAATACGGCCTTAACGCTGTCGGAACGTGAGGTCGCTCCAGGTAACGGCGACGCTACCTACAGCGGGTATTTTCAAAAGGGCGCGCAGGTGACGAAAGCGGCACTCGACAACAAATTGCCGTATTG
>DASUEL010000253.1:0-5392 GCA_036275095.1 Bdellovibrionales bacterium | reverse complement strand
AGGGTGTGCCGGTCTGGCCGAGCAGTTTGGAGACGTCGATTTGCCCGGCCGGCCTTGGGCCTTGGCCGTCTTTGATGGTGAAAAAATAGAGGAGCGGCGACGTGTCGCCGACCGCGATCAGGCTTTCGCGGCCGTCAGGGTTGAGTCCCCACGCCAGGCCCGACGTCTCGGCGACGGGGAGCTCGTAGCGGGCCACAATTTCGAGCGGCTTTGGGGCGTTCCCGCTCGCGGAGGCGGCAGCCAAGAAAGTAACGGCGTAAAAAAACATTCTCGTGCCCATTGAAAAAGTCTATGGTGGCACGAAGTTCCGCGTCAAGAAGTCCGCGGTCTCCCGGGGCGCGAACCGACGCGCGCGGGGCCGCGCGCGATTTCGATCTGGACGTGAGCCGCGATGTGCATGGCGGGAGGTCGAAGGAGACGATCCATGACTTACCATTATTCTTGCTGGACGAGCCCTATCGGGCGGCTGCACATGGCCGCCAGCCCGACCCATCTGGTCGCGCTCGCATTCGATCAAAATTGGGCGCAGGTCCGCGCGCGGCTCGAAGGCGAGCTCGTCGACAAAGACACGGCGCTTTTCAAAAAGCTCAGAGCCGAGCTGACCGAGTATTTCGGCGGGCGGCGCCGGCATTTGACGACGCCGGTCCGCCTCGAGGGCACTCCGTTTCAGCTCGCGGCGTGGCGCGCGCTCCGAAAGATTCCATTCGGAAGAACGCGCTCCTATGCCGAGCAGGCACGCGCCGCGGGCTTTCCGGCTGCCGTGCGCGCCATCGCCGCCGCCAACGCGCGAAACCCGATTTCGATTTTGATTCCCTGTCACCGGCTCTTGGGCGCTGGAGGCCAGCTGACCGGCTACGGCGGCGGGCTCGAGTGCAAACGCAGGCTCCTCGCCCTCGAGGCGGGCGGCGTCTCAAAACGGGAGAAATCCCGCCCAAGCCGTCGACGCCGCTGACGCTTGACGGAGCTGCGGGACTTTCCTCGAAGGTGCGCGGTTGCCGAGGGGTATGAAGCTTGCTTTTCATCTTGGTACCTGGGTATCGGGTGAATCAGGAGGGTGGCATGAAACGTGGTTTAACCGCCGTCCTGGGTTTGTTAACTGTTTGCTTCTTCGCTTTCCTCAGCCATCGCGCCATTCGACAATCAGAAGCCAAAGACAAACTCAGCGCGGCTTGCGTATACGGCGTCATCGAGACTCACCGCCAAACGGCGAAGACGAGTGCGCTTCGCTTCGGTCCCGCTCACGATCACGTGACGCGGAGTCTGGCCGGCTTCGACCGTGCCCAGAAGTCGGGCGAGCTCGACGAGTCGAGCTTCGTGAGTCAAGCGAGCTCGATGCTGCTTGCGCACGTGCCGGCCGCCGTTCGAACGTGCATGAAGGTGATGGCGCCCACGTTCAACAGCTGTCTCGAGAACGCGACGGCGCCTGAATGCGTGCAAAAGGCCGCCGCGAGCTATTCGCATGCGCTGCTATTTACCGATCGGATCGCGAAGGCGAGCGCCACGGTGGTCGATATGGCCCGCTTGACACCGGATATGATCATCTCGGCACTGCGCGACCGCAAAGGGGACGAGCGCCCGTAGACAGCGCCATGCCTTAGAGCTTGCCTCCAGCCAAAGCCCGCTGATAGACCGTGGGCCAAGTCTGGAGGGGCTCATGACGCGTTTTATCCGTTCGCTCGTTTGGTTTCCGGCACTCTTCGTTCTCTCGATCGCCGCGGCGACACAGGGGCAGGGGCTTGCGCCATGGCTCGGCCCGCAGCGCATTCTCGTGCTGCCCATGTCGTGGGCCGATGCTCCTCCGACCAAAACCGAGGCCGAAATTGAGAAGGTGCTGTTCGAAGACAACGGCCCGTCGCTTCGGCGGTACTTTCTCGAAAACTCGATGGGCGCGTTCGCGCCCACGGGGCGCGTCCTGAAATGGAAGCAAGCCGCGGCGAAGTGGTCGCCCGAGACCGGCTGTAACCCGCGCGCGATCGCGCGCATGGCCTGGGAGCTCTTCAAGGCCGAGGTCAACATTCGTGATTACGATTCGAACGGCGACGGAAAGATCGATCACCTGTTCGTGCTGCATTCGGCGCGCATTCCTCATGACCGCGTGGGCCCCGACTGCGTTTTCGGCTCCTCGGCACAGGCGAATCAGACGGCCGTATTTCAAACCGACGGCGTCGGCTCGATCGGCAATGGGCTCGCCATCGGCTTTTACATTCACGAAGGCGGGCACGAGTTCTACGACTTTCCCGATCTTTACGGCAGTCACTACTACGGCAAGTACGGAATCGGCATGTGGGGCATGATGGGGCTCGGCTGCTGGGGCGTCGCCAACGACATTCCGCGCGAGCAGATCTTCCGCGTGCCCGCGCACTTCGAGCCGCTGAGCAAGGTTCGCATGGGCTGGGTCAAGCCCGCGATTATCAGCCAAACCACGCGCTCAATCCGGCTGCGGCCGGTGGAGCTGACCGGCGAGCTCGTGAAGATTCCGATCGGAACGCGCGGCTCGGCCTACTACCTTGAATATCGCGCGCCGAAAGGCTTCTCGGCCGGTCACAAAGGCCATGGACTTCTCATCTGGAAAGACTTCGAAATCATTCAGGCCGACGGCCGCAATGACCTGAACAACGGAAACAGCCTCGGAAAACGCCCGCTTCCGCCCATCGGCGAAAACTTCGGGGACGGCAGCGACCCGTTTCCGGGCAGTCTCGGCGTCACCCGCTTCGAAGATAAAACCGCGGGTGTCGCGATCGAGAACATCACGCGCACGGGCGAATTCGTTTCGTTTGACGTCGTGGTGAAGCCGGGGCTCATGGAGCCTGAGGTGGCTCGCCCGTGGTACGAGGTCTACAGTCCGCGCGCGCCGCACTGAGCGCGCGCCGGCTCCCGCGCGGCGATCAAAACACCGACGCGATGGCGGCACCGACCTGTTTGAGCGCGTTCGATGCGTGTTTGTCGCTCCGGAATTTTTCGGCGCAAACGGCGACCGTCAGCTTTTTGTTCGCCGGCGTTTGAATGATTCCCATATCGCAAATGCGCCCGAGCTGGGTGCCGGTCTTGTGCGCGAATTTGTAGCCGGCGGGCAGTCCCGCGACGATGCGATCTTGTCCGGTCTGACAACGAGACATGAACGCGAAGAGCTCGCTCGACACGAACGCGCTGATCCACTCGCCGCGCGCAAGCTTCGTCAGAAGCTGTGTGAACGCGGTGAGAGTCGCCGTATTGTACCCTTTCGCGTAATAGCTCTCAAAAGCCTCGCGCAAAGTTTTGAAGTTGAACTGTGAGGCGGGCACGCCGGTCAGCTGCGAAAACAAACGCAACTTCTCTTTCGACGTCTTCGCTTGCTTCAGGCGCATGTACTCGGGCGCGCCGAGTTTTTGCGCCGCCGGATGAAGCTCGCCGTACGCATGCCGCCGCACATCCAAGAGCCAGGTGATCGGACCGAACCCGTCGGGAATGGCCGAGACTAGCGTGTTTTGAATTTGTTCGATGCCGACCCGGTCGATGAGCAGGTCGGTCGCGGCGTTGTCGCTCTCGGTGAGCATTTGTTCCATCAAGTAACGTATCGAGAGCTTGGTGCCGGGTTTTTGATAGTTGGTCTGGCCCGCGCCGTCGCGAAAATGTTCGTGTTTCAAAACGATCGTGTCGTCGTACGAGAGGTTGCCCGCCTCGATCTGGCGAAGTACTTCGGTTGCGACCAGAACTTTCGTCGTCGACGCCAGATACCAGCGCTCGTTCTGGCCGATTCCGGCGAGCGGGCCTGACACCGGGTCGCTCACTAAAATGCCGAGACGGCCTTTGAACTGGCCACCGATTTTTTCGAGTCGCGCTTGCAGCTCCGCGTGCATTTGCACCGCTCCTACCTGAAGTTTCTTACTTTCGACTCCGGGCTGTGAAAGCTGTTCCTGACCCAGCGTCGGCCGCATCAGCGCGAACGCCGCGAACGCCGGCAAACAGACGAGCACGCCCCATACGAAATACGTTTTCAAAGACCGCCTCCCCAAGCCGCCTTCTCCGGATTGAGCCGCGGCGAGGACCGCGACCGTGATGTTTTCGTTTTGAACTCTAAGGCTAAAACCCAGAGGACCGTGAGCAGCACCGTTGAAAGCGCCAGCCCCAAAGCCGTAGCGTAAGAAACTTGATGACGGAGGTCCAGCAAATATCGATAAAGAACGAAAATCACGAAGATGTGAAACACGAACGCCTGAAGGGATTTGCGGCCAAGAACGGCGAAAAGCTCCAGCCAAATCGGCACGCGCGATTTCACGTACATCGCCGCGGCGAGCAACACGAGCGCGCCGCCCAAGCTAAACGACATGAATTCGAGGCTGGGCGGGTGCTTTCCGATGTTGCTCGCCACATTCAGCAGCGCGCCTTCGACGTTGCCCTGCGCGCGGTAGAAAAAAACGGCCAAGCTTGCGAGACCGAAGCCGAACACGGTGAGCTGGCGGCGCGAGTTCGTATTTTCGATCAAGGCGCGGCCGACCACCATTCCGAAAAGCACGAGCGCCCCGCGCTGAAACTGTCCGAACGTGAAGAGTCCGTCGTGCTCGACGAGTATCGCCTTCAGCGGGGTCCAGCGGCCCGCATCCCAAATCACGTTGAGATAGGCGCCGGCCGCGGCGAGCGCGAAGGCGCAGGCGAGCTGGGCCGGTACTGAAAGCTTCACGAATCGCGGCATCGCGAACGGGAACCACAGCAAGAATATCCCGTAGAAGCCCAGGACCTCGACGAAATCGGGGAAGCGCATGAAGAGTATCGCTTCTAAAATGATCGCGCGATCGTAGGTCTGAAACATCTGAACGAAGGTCAGCACCTTGTACCATACGAGAATCTCGAGACCGCGCATGACGAGCTTGAGTCGCCGCTCGCGCCAGTCGGGCCGGAGCGCTTGTTGCGCGTAAATGATCGCAAGGCTTGCGCCGAACACCAGTATGAAGAGCGTCGACGAAAATTTCGTGATCAGATGTACGGGTATGAGCTGAAACCCCGTGAGCGTGTCGAACGGCACGAGGCCCACGACGCAGTGGCTGAGAATCATCAAGAATATCGCGAAGCCGCGCGCGACATCGATCGAAGCGTAGCGCTCCACCAAAGTGACGGCCTGCACGACCGGAAACCTTCCGGCCTCGAGCGCGGCCCCGGGGGCCGTCACGCCGGCAGCGGGCCCGTGCTCGGGCAGCTCGGCCTTAAGGCGACGTTTTCTTCGGACTGGCGGCTGCAGGGGCATGGTAATAGTTCTATGCATCTATGGCCTCTAGGCTATGAATCGATTCTCTCAGTGAATTGAATGAACTCTCAAATGCACTGCAAAATTAGGCCTTCGACGTGCGCCGCTCATTGTGTTTTGGCGGCAAAACGGCTCTAAAAAATTCAACCGGCCGCCGGTTTTTGTCGCCTGTTG
>DASUEL010000252.1:0-2208 GCA_036275095.1 Bdellovibrionales bacterium | reverse complement strand
GGCGTGAGCACGCGCTGCCAGACCCATTCAGGAGTCACGGGAAGCCGCCCCAGGATCGGCTCCAAGCCCGGCGTATTTAGATAGCGCCTGCACGCGCCAAGAACGAGCGCGGCCGAGCGAGTCAGCCGCAATCGAGCAAGCGATCGCGCGAGCAGCTCCCAATCGAGGCGGCTCCCATATGCGCGCGCCAGAAGATCGACATCGACCAGCCAGAAGAGCTTGAGAAACGTATGTTGGAACCCCAGATGGCCCAATAAATGGGCGAGCATATGCTCGTCACTAAGGTGGCGGCCACGTTCTGCATCGTACTGCGTGCCCCACTCGAAACTGGCAGGCTCATTATAAAACAGTCGAGTATGCAGCTCAACTTCGCAAAGACCGCTTTCGTCTTCGAAGTTTCTCTTGAAGTCGTTGGCATGCCAGCGCAACTCGGTTTTCGAACGATAGCCCAGCTCGCGCAGAACGGTCGATGAGAGCTCGAGCTGATTGGGACGGATCAACACGTCAATGTCGGAAATGGGGCGCTCGCCCGCATCGTATACCCGCCCGAGCAGTGACAAGCCCTTGAGAAGTACGGGCTCGCATCCTACATTTTCGAGCGCCCCTCGCACACGCCGGTAGTTGGTCTCGAGGTTTGCGTTGAAAGCGAATTGCGCCAAATACACTTTGTGGAGTTGGGCCCGAATATCTGACGGCAGCATTTCAGCTCTACGTGCATAGACGAAGCCCGCAAGCCCCTGGGCCACGAGAGTTCGAACGCAACTCTCCCACTGGGCTGGGGTGCGAAGCGCGATTTGCGCGTTTTGGGTCAGGAGATCGAATACAGGCATGGCTTAGATGTTACCCCGCATCACCCAAGGCACAAAATCATATTTACCCACTCGCCCGATTCAACCATACTTGGGCGAGGCGGTTGACCAAGGATGCAGACTCAAACGCAGGCACCAACAATATACGATTCCGCCGCGGCGCGATTGCTCGAGATTCCGCTCGTGCGCCGGCTCGTTTCTGAGGCGCCGGCTCCAGTTGTTTTTCGCGCGGTCGATCAATCTTGGTTTTACGGCGGGTATCTCCGCTCTCCGGTCACGGGCTTTAATCCGTTCGCGGGCAAAATCTATTTGGCGGAGCGCTCGCTGGCCGCGCGCTGGTGGCGGGCGCCGCACGCCCCTTTGCCGCGCGGTGAAGCGCTCAATACACTCTTAAACGAGGTCTTTCTGGCCGCGCACGACGGGTTGCATGTCTGGTCGTGGCTTTGCATCCGCGAGGCGGCCCCCGCGCTCAATTTCGGAACTTGCGCGGTGACCGAGGCTAGTTTCGAAGACCAAGTCTTCTGTCACATTCTCGCCGAGACTATGGCCACGCTCGCTACCGACTATTGGGGGCTCTGCGAGCTCGACCTCGTAGAGAGCTTCGGCCTGGGTGCGCAGTATGCAACAAGAGGCGGACTTCAAACGTCTTACCACGCCAGCCGCCTAGAAACTTACGCGCGTCTCGATCGAGCTTTCGATCCGCGCCGGCTCTCATTCTTCGAAGATTTCTTCGTTCTTTATGCAACGGGGACTTGGCGATTTTTCGCTCAAGCCGAGCGGGCGAGCGCCCCCGCACTCGATTGGCTTCGCCACGAAATCGACTATGGCAACTGTCAGCGCGCCTACACGCGCGAATGGCTGGCTTATCTCAGCGGTAATCCTAAGCTTGTGAACACCGGGCTGCGTGCACCATTGCAATTGGATGAGCCCTGGAAACGGCGCCTGGTGGCCGAAATGGCGGCCCTCACGTGGAGCGCTTGCACGGAAGGCCGATGGCACCAGCCGCCTGAGTGCCGCGAGCGAGCCTGGTCCAGGCCGCCTGGCCTGCCTTTCGACTTTCGTTTCACCAATTTGAATTCCGTCGAGGAACCGCTTGGCGCCGTCGACGACGGGAGCGAACATTTTTTCATGCAGCTCCTCTCGCGCTATGACTTCGAGAGTGTTGATCCGGATTTGAGGGCTCTCGCGCTCCGGCTCCGGCGCGAAGACAAGCTGGACCCGGCCCTTTTGGAACTACTTTTTGCCGAGCAGGCTCGCCTGACGCCGTCTAACCGGGAGCCGGCTGATCTTTTCGTATTGGGGTGAACCGATGAAGATTGCGCTTGCCACAATTCACTCCAATGAGCTCTTCACGCCGCTGGCTCTGCTCTATTTGAAGGCTTATCTGGTTGAACGCCTG
>DASUEL010000251.1:0-7108 GCA_036275095.1 Bdellovibrionales bacterium | reverse complement strand
GCGGGTCATGCTGAGAAAAGCCGCCCTGGCATCTGCGGCATTCATTCTCGCGCTCGGAGCCGCGGAGCTGCTCCTGCGCGCGATTTCGTTCCGGCCGTTCGCGGGCCCCGAAAGACAAGTGACTTTAATCCGGCCGCGCCCGCCGCCGCTCGAGTATGACTTGGTTCCGGGCGCTTCGGGCCATGCGTGGGGCGCACAGGTTTCGATCAACTCGCTCGGCTTTCGCGGCGGCGAGCCGCGCGGCGAACGCCGGCCCGATATTCTGCGCGTCGCGGTTCTCGGCGACTCCATCACTTTCGGAAACGGGCTGAGTGAAGAACAAACGTTCGTGAATAAACTGAATGAGATGCCCGAGCTCAAGCGCTTCGAGTTTTTCAACTTAGCCGTCGGCGGCTACAGCGTCCGCAACTACGCCGGCCGCTATGACGATCTCGCTGAAAAGATCAGACCCGATCTGATCGTGATCGCCTTTTGCGTGAACGACGCCGGGCTGGCCTCCATCAACCACGGCATGCTTCTTCTGCAAGATTCGATGGGCGCGTTTTACAAATCTTATCTCGCCCAGCTTCTGGTTTTCGCGGCCAAGCGGGCCGGGCTCACGACGGTCGGCTGGATCTCCAACGCGGACAAAAGTTTCGCCCGTTACGCCGCCGGAGAAATCGAGCCCCTTTTCGACCCGCGCATTTCGCGGGCCATGGATGAGCTGAGGAATATGGGCGCCGAACGCCTGAGTGAAGAGGAGCCGCTCAGGTGGTATGCCTCCCCGATCCACGTGGGATTTCTGCGGCACTGGTTCGCGCGGATCGGTCCCGAGAAAATGCCCGTGCTGGTCGCGGCGATCCCGCCGCTCGACGAGAATAAACAACAACTGTGGGCGCTCGCGAACGGCATCATCAGCGCGCTTGCGGCCGAGCGGAGCTTTCAGTTACTTGATCTCACCCCTGCGCTCAGCGGAGCCGGCCTAAGCCGCCTTCGCCAAAGACCTATCGACGACATTCACTTGAGCGCGGACGGCCATGCTTTGATTGCGAATGAGCTGGCGAGCGCGCTGTCTAGGCGCGCCCCCACCACGTCCGCTTCGCGTCGTCGGGAATGAGACGTTTCACCGCGCTATCGTGGTCGACGTAATGAAAGAGCACTGCTGAAAGTTTGTGGCCAGCGGGCGCGCGCGCACGCCAGTGCTCCAGGTCGCGGCCCAAAAACAGCAGGCCTTCGCCGCACTCTTGTGTCCACTCGCGGCGAACGCCGTCAGCTCCGATGATTTTGAGCGGCCAGCGCGCTCTGACCGGCGCCGCGCTCGGTTCGTAGTCGAGTTGGATCGCGACGCTATACTGGCACTGCTCGCGATCGCGATGCCGGCGAAGCATCGCGCTCTCTCCATAGCTGTAGTAATACGGGTAGGTCGGCCGGAGCTTCGTACGCAAAATCTTCGAGAGCAGCGGGGTCAAATCCTTCATGAGTGCCCGTGCGTTCGCGTCGTTGTACACCACGAATTTGTTGTCGGGCTTTGGGTGGTAATCGCAAAACCCCTCCGCCTTGAGCCTCTGAAAATACCTGCCGAGCTCGAGCGAAAGCGGCGGAGGCAGCAGCGCGCCGAGCGATACGGCTCCGCGCGCCCGCAGCTCGCGCCCGCGGGCGGCGAGCTCCCGCAGCCAGGCTCGGCGAACGCGCTCGTAATCGCGGGGCACGAGCACGCGCGCCAAAATGAGCGCGCGCGATTCAATTCCGGTCAGATTTTTGAATTTTCGCTTCGCGAGCGCCAGACCCCGCCGCCCGGGTGTCAGCGTGTAGACCAGCCCGGTCAGCGGGTCGCGAAGCTGCCACTGGCCTCCAAGAGACTTGAAAGCCGGGTTCAAGCGGTAGCCGCCGGCCGCCGCGCGAAGGCACGGGTCGCTTGCGCCAAGCCTCCACTGCGCGAGCGCCTTGAGGTCGAGCCCGGGCTCGAACCGCACCGCGCGAGGCATTGATCTCTTCGGCAAATACAAATTGGAGGCGGCCAGTTGCGTGCGGCTGGTCTCTCGAACCAGCGAGTTCCGCATGCTCCGCCCCCGGCGGGGCGCGCGTACATGCAAGTAAACGCGCTTATTCCTCACCACCGGAACCACTTCGGCGAACGCGTTCAAATAGAGGCGAGGCCGGCCGCCGATGGATTTTTTCATTGTGTCTGGGCCCATTGCGCCCGTAAGTTTGGACCATGCGCGTGCTGTTTGTCATCAATCCTCTGTCGATTCACGTGAAGCGCTGGTTATCGCAGCTGAAGGACACGGGCTGGGACCTGCACGCGGCGCCGTATTACTCCGAAATTCCCAACGAAGATTTTCTTTGGCCGCTGCTTCAGAACAAGGCCCACACGCTCCAGCGCCATAGGCACGTGAACTTCGCGCCCATGCCGCCTCCGCACACGCGGCCGTCGTGGGCCCGCGAATTAGCGCGCAAAATCGACGAGCTGAAGCCCGACATCATCCATTCGTTCAATCTTCAGGAGACGGGCTACCTGGTGCGAGACGCGCTCGAATTATCGCGCTGGCGCGGCCCGTGGATCGTCACCTCCCAGGGCAACGACGTGAATTTATTCGGGCGGCTGAGCGCGCACAAAAGTAAAATTCGCTCCGTGCTCGAGCGCGCCGACTATTATTGGGGCGAGTGTGAGCGGGACGGCCCCCAAGCGCGGGCCTTCGGGTTTCGCGGCGACATCCTTCCGTTGATTCCGAGCTGTGGAGGATTCGACGTTGCGCTCTGCTCGCGCTATCGGGAGCGCGAACGCCCGAGCCGGCGCAAATGGATTCTCTTGAAAGGCTATGACAACTATTCGGGCCGGGCACTCGCGGGCCTCAAGGCGATCGAGCTTTGCCGAAACGAGCTCGAAGGATTCACTATCGGCGTTTACTCATCCTACCCGAGCGTGAAAGCCGCCCTCCAAAGGCTTCGCGAAAAGACCGGCCTGCGAATCAAGCCCCTCGGGCGCGCGTCGTTTCAGCGCCAGATGATTCGTCATGCGGGCGCGCGCGTGTCGATCTCGCTCGCAATTTCAGACGGCGTGTGCGTTTCGGCGCTGGAGGCGATGGCGATGGGTTCGTTTCCCATTCAATCCGACAGCTCCTGCCTTGCCGAATGGATCACTTCGGGGCGGTCGGGCGCCCTCGTTCCCGCGGAAGACCCGCGCGCCATCGCACGCGCGCTCAGGCAGGCGCTTCGTGACGACCGCATGGTTGAAGCCGCAGCCAAAATTAATTTCGAAACGATCAAAGCTAAAATGGACAGCCGGGCGGTCCGCGAAATGGTGATCGGCACATATCTCAGAATCCATCATAGTCGAGCGGAAGCTTCGACCCGCCCGAAAAGTGCGCCAAAAAAAATAGCGTCGCGAGCGCCAAAAGCACGACGGCCATCACCCACAAAAACAAAGCACGGCGCGAGCGCGGAGCCCGGCTCATAATCGCTCTCCTCGCTCCCGGCGCCGAAGCCAGTTTAAATTGCGTTCGGCCGCGCGGCCCGCTTCGCCGCCTGCCCCAAGCGCTCGTTCATAGAGCCGCTCTGCCGCCTCGAGTCCGCCGGTCTCGAGAGCGTGCCCGTTTGCCGCCCAGATGAGCTCGGCCGGCGTCGCGCCGGGGCGCCCGGCTTTTTCCTCGAAACGCGCTCTCATTCGCTCGAACTTCCACAGATCGTCGTCTTCCAGCATTTGCCGGTCGTCGTTGAAGCCGACCCATCGCTCGAGCTCGAGCGCATCAGCGACCGGGCCGGGATCGAGCGCGGGCTCTTGCGTGGCCTCTCCTGCGGGAAGGCCCGGCGCGAGCGCGGCCACGAGAGAATCGGCCACGGCTTCGGCCCCGGAGAGGCTGAAATGTATGTGATCGTAAAAAAATTCGAACCCGGGCGCCCCGCCCTTGGCCTTGCTCTCGAGGGCGCGTTCGGAGTCGACGAGCAAAGTGCCCGTTTCGGCCGCAAGCGCGCGAATCGATTCGTTCATCTCCGCGGTGCACCTTCGCCGATGTGGATCGTTCGAACGCGCGAACTCGAGCCTCGCCTTGGCGCTTGCGAATTCCCCGCGAGCCAGGAGCTCGGCGCCCTCTTGCCGCGCGCGAGACCAATCTCCTTCGACGCTCGTGACCCCGCCCTTTCCCAGCCAGAGCAAATTGGCTCCGACGGTCATGAGTACAGGTATTGCCCCCGCTTCGCGTACGGCCGCGATCGACGCGCGAAGGTTGTCCGCGTGCTCCTGTAAGACCCGGCTCACCACCTCTTCACTAAGCGTGAGATTCTTCACGAGATCGGAGGCGTTTGCGGCACGATCCGCGTTCATCAGCTCTCGCAAACGAGGCGCCTCGGGGCGAAGCCTCGCAGAAAGCACGGCCATCGCGCGGTACACGCCGCTGTGCCGTTCAAGCGACTCGCTCAGCCGCGCCCTCCACGTGCGCAGCCCCTGGGCGTCGGCGAACGCGCGCGCCTGCGGCTCGAAGAACTCGTTGTTGCAGACGTGGAATACGAAAACATCGCGCGAGAGCTCGTCTCCCGCGCTTTGCAGCGTGTGAAGTACGTCGTGGACGGCTCGAGCAATTTGCCGGGAGGAGAGCGCGACCAAGCCCATGTTGACGACGCTCACCGCGCGGCCGCTCGTTCGAAGCATTCGCTCCGCCGCTCGCGGAAACGACACGTTCTCGCTCATACCAAGGCCGGCGACCGCGCTCTCGCCGAACACGAACACCCGGGCATGCCCCGGCGCCGCCGCCGGAATATGGCGATCGGCCAAGCGCGGATCCCGCGGGCGATAGCCGTTCGGCACGGGCCTCAAGAGCGGCGGGCTCAAAAGCTGATATTTCAGCGAGGAGCCGCCGAAGCGCTCAAGATCGTCGAGGCCAAGTGCGCGCGAAAGCAGCTCCAGTGCCGCGAACACGGCGAGTGTCGAGATAGTCAAAACGATGAGAGGCCGAAGTTTCACTTTGCTCCGTAAACCCACGTCTCGAAGAGCGGCCCAAGTTCGCGGCCCGACGCTTGCTCCATCGCCGACTGAAAGTCGCGGCTTTCGACTGTATGGCCCGCGTGCTTTTGCGTGTACGCGCGAAGACCGGCCCAGAATTTTTCTTCTCCGATTTCTTTGCGAAGCCGATCTACGAAGATCGCGCCTTTGCTGTAAACGATGCTGTATTTGGTTCGAAGATTCGGAAACTCGCCCGCATAGGCCAGCGGGAAATCGTGTCCCGCGCGCGCCGCCTCTTGATGCCGCGACTCGAAGTCCCGCAGCTGCTGATCGTAAGCCGCGCGGCCATGCGCGTGCTCGCGCCATGCGGCGCTCATGAATTGGGTCAAACCTTCATTGAGCCAAAAATGGGACCAGTCGACGCAGGTGACGAGATTGCCCCACCAGCGGTGAGCGAGCTCATGCGCGATCAGCCGGTCGCTCACGGGTTTTGCGATGAGCTCGCGCGCGTACGACTCGCCCAGCACCGAGAACCCGGCCATCTCTTGCGCGTGCCCCCCGGGAACGAAGACTTGCGTGTATGTATCGTCTGGGCTCTTCAATCCAGATTTCTCCTCGAAAAAGCGCGACATTTTCGCCGTCGCCTCGAGCAGTTTGGCCATTTCGCTTTTCTTGAACGCTCCCGGCAAGTAGAGAGCCCTGAATCGGCCGCCGGCGGCCGAAGCTTCATCGAGCTTTCCGGCCGCGAAACCGTATACGTAGCTCGAATGGGGCATTTTCAGCTCCCAGACCTGCCGTTGTAAGCCGTTCGGCAGATTTTCTTGCAGTACTTTCTCGCCGCTCGCCACCGAACGGTAACCGCGCGGGAGAACGAGCGTCAGACGAAAGGGCGCTTTGCGCCCCGGCCGGTCATCGGCGATCATCCAAGTGCTGGTCTTGAACGTCGTAAAGGCGAGGTCTTTTGCGAAATGAAGCTCGCGCGGCTTTCTCGACGTGAACTTCAGGTTCAGCACAGTTTCCGAGCCCGCGGCCAGCGCCTGCTGCAAGCTGATACGCAACTTGTCTTTTTCGGCGGCAAAGCGAACTGGAATTCCGTCGGCACTCACTTCTGAGACAGCGAGCGCTTCGGCGTCGAATGTAAGCTCCGATAAGACGCCGCCTTCAGCCGCAGCCCGAATGGTTTGGGTTCCCGTGATCTCGCCTTTTTGAAAGTCGACTTCGAGCGCGAGCTCGTAGGACAAAACGCGTGTATCGGCGGTGGGCGGGCGCGCCTCCTTCTTCACGGGACCGAGACATCCCGCCAGGACCACGAGAGCCGCCAAATTCAATTGCCTCATGGATGCAGTCTGGCATAAGCGCGCAAACGCGTCTAGCCCGAGCCGGATATTGTGCTATCGTTAATGGCGAATGAAGACCGCGATTCACCTCGTTTCGATGCCCATGGCGAGCCCACGGCTTCCGTCGATACAGCTCTCGGCACTGAAGACGTTTCTCGCCAGAAAGCTCGGCGCGCGGGCGACTGTGCGCGCGCACTGCGCGTATCTGCATGTCGCTTTCGGAATCGGTCTTCAAAAATACGCCGAGCTCTCTCAGGCCCGCTCCGAGCTCCCGATGAAGACCCTCTTCCTCCGCAGGTTCTTGAGCTCGCAAGACCTGAGCCACGAATCGGCCTTCGCGGACGAACAAACGCTCGAGGCTCTCGAGCACCAGATCACGGCCTACCTCGACTCGCACCTCGGGCCGGCGCTTGAGCCCGACTCCATAAATGTCATCGGATTTACCGTCAACTTCCACCAGGTCTATTCGACCTTGTATGCCGTTCAACACCTGATCGAACGAAACCCCGGCCGCAAGATGCTTTTCGTGTTTGGCGGCGGAAGCATCGCGGTCCCACAAGTGATCGCGCTGATGAAAAAACTCGGGATCGACGCCTTCGCCGTGCTCGGCGAGGGCGAAAACAAACTCGCCGCGATCGCCGAAGCATGCCTGAGTATCGATCACTTTGACCGAGAGGTGTTGGCAAAGGCCATTCGCGATCATCGCGCGGGCGTATTTCACGTCGGTGATGCTTTCAATCTGCTGGTTCGCGAACCGTCGTGGTTCAAGGGGCAGCTCGAAAGCGTGGTCTCCGATCTCGATTTTTCAGATTACTTCCAAACACTCGAGCACTGTTTTGACGACAAGGCCGCGCTT
>DASUEL010000250.1:0-5017 GCA_036275095.1 Bdellovibrionales bacterium | reverse complement strand
CGTGCCCTGCTTCGCGGGCTCGCGCCTTCCGGGCGCGAGGCCCCTGCGGGGCTTCCCCGCTCTGATCCTGAGTGGAGGTTACCCACCCTCCTCAGGCCTTCAGTCGAAAATTTGGTGGCTTCGACGAGCTGGCTCAGCTTCAGTCAGTGAACCGATCTTGGGTCGCGAAGGACGACTTACTCGGTGATTGGATTTGTGGGTTGGTACGTGGTGGGTGCCTGGTGGCTGTCTTGGTCGTTGGAACTTGTTTGGTTGAGTTCGGAGGCTAGGTTTTAAAACGAGCTGCCGGGTTTTTTTAGGAAGGCGAGTTCTTCGGGGGTTGTCGTGCGGCCTAGGGTTTGGTTGCGGTGGGGGAACCGGCCGTATTGTTTGATGATGTCGCGGTGTGCTTTGGCGTATCTGAGGAATTCGTTCATGGGGCGCTTCAGTTGATCGGGGACCTCTTCAAGCAGGTTCGTGAAGAGGCGTACGCTTTCGTTTTGGTCTTCCAGGTTTTCGGAGTGCTCGAAGGGCATGTACATGAAGACGCGTTGGATGGGGTATAGGTCCCGGTCCATTTTTTTGCGTACGCCTTCTCGAGCGAGCTCCAAGGCCTTTTTGTCGCCGGCGAACGCTTGGGGTGTGCCGCGGAACATATTTCGTGAGAATTGATCGAGAATGATGATGAGGGCTAGGCGGCCGTGCGGGATTTTCGTCCACACGTCGTAGGTGCCTTCGTGCGCGTGCGTCCAGACGAGCTGATAGCGGTCGCGGATGAGGGCGTCGGTCTCGTCGGATTTGCGAAACCAAATGGACGACTTCTCCGCCGGAAAATCCAGCTCGTCCTGAAGCGTACCGAACCAAAACTCAAGAACATTCTCGAAACTCAACACACAGGCTCCACACTCCTTTTCTAGAATGGCCGCGTGGACATTACAACAGGCGAAGACAACGTCCCGCGCAACACCAAATCCCGGCGAAAGAAACCGCACGATATCGACCTGATGCTTGCTCGCATCGAGGACGAAATAAAACCTCACGCCAAGGCGGCCATGTTCGACTTGTATGATCAGGGGTTTACCGGGCTTTTTCAGCAGGTTGTCGCGTGCATGATCTCGATTCGAACGCGGGATGAGGTCAGCCTCGGGCTTGCGCGCGAACTGCTCACGAAAGCGCCGACGGCCGAGGCCATGGTGAAGCTCGGCGTTGACGGTATCGCGAAGATCATCTCAGCTGCGACGTTCTCGTATCAAAAGGCCGCGCGCATCCACAACATTGCCAAGCAAACCGTGCAGGAGCATGGCGGAGAGCTCCCGCCCGACGAGGAGGTGCTGCTCGCGCTCCCTGGCGTCGGCCCAAAGTGCGCGCATCTCGCACTCGGAGTTGCCGCGCGAAGGCCTTACATCAGCGTTGATATCCACGTGCACCGCGTGACGAATCGGTGGGGTTACGTTCAGGCAAAAACGCCCGAGAAGACAATGGAGGCCCTGGAGAAGAAATTGCCTCGGGCGCACTGGATTGATATAAATAGGCTCTTGGTTCCCTTCGGAAAGCACGTCTGTACGGGGGTCCGCCCCTTCTGTTCACGTTGCCCGGTTCTCGAGATGTGCAAACAGGTTGGCGTTCAAAATCCGCGATGATGAATCGCTAGATTCGGTGCAAATTCGATGAGCGAGTATTTCAAAAAAGTGCCTATTCGCGGCCGCGGGAGCCTAGAGAATCTCCCGAACCGTTTCGAGAAGCGCCGCTACGAACACGAAGACGGCGACTTCGTTGACAGGGATGGAGGGTTCGCGCCAGCCGCGAACCCGGCGAATCTACAGGATGAAGGGTTCGCGTCGGCCGCGAACCCGGCGAATCTACAGGATGAAGGGTTCGCGTCGGCCTCACCGAAGACGCAGATCTTTGCTGACCACTCGAAGACCATCATCAATTTCAACGACAGCCCCGACATCGGCTTCGACGCCAGCATCAACCCGTATCGCGGCTGCGAGCACGGCTGCATTTACTGTTACGCGCGGCCGACGCATGAGTGGCTGGGGATGTCCCCGGGACTCGATTTCGAAACGAAGATTTTCGTGAAGTACGAGGCACCCAAGCTCTTGCGCGAAGAGCTTGCAAAAGACAAATGGGAGCCGCAGCCGCTCGCCATCAGCGGCGTCACCGACTGCTACCAGCCGATCGAGCGCGAGCTCAAGATCACGCGCCAATGCCTCGAGGTACTCGCCGACTTCAGAAACCCGTACGGCATCGTCACGAAGAACCATCTCGTCACGCGCGATATCGACATTCACAAACAGATGGCCGATCTCGACGGTTGCATGATCTACATCACGATCACCTCGCTCGACCCCGAGCTCACGGCGATTCTCGAGCCGCGCACGAGCCGCCCGGCCCGCCGGCTCGAGGCCGTGCGCATGCTGACGGAGGCCGGCGTTCCCGTCGGCATTCTGATCGCGCCGACGATCCCCGGCCTGAACGACCACGAAGTGCCCGCCATTCTCGAGGCGGCGTCCAAAGCCGGAGCCGAATGGGCCGGGTACGTTCCGCTGCGCCTTCCGCTGGCAGTCGGCCCGCTCTTCACGCAATGGCTCGAGACTCACCGGCCCGATTCCAAAGAAAAAATCCTCGAGCGCATCCGCGACTTGCGCGGCGGAAAGCTCAATGACTCCAATTTCGGCTCCCGCATGCGCGGCCAAGGCGCCTACGCCGAGCAAATCAAAAACGTCTTTCGCGTCTACGCCAAACGCTACGGGTTCAATCAACGGGAGCGGGAGACCACCACGAAATATTTCCGGCGATTGAAACCGCAAATGTCGTTTTTCGAGTGAGCGCGACCGGCGAGGTCGGCTTCCGGCTCTCGGCTCCCAGCGCTCAGGCCCCGGTTCTCAGGGTGGGCTTAAATCGTACACGCCGTGAATATGCGCCCAGAGAGCTGAGGCCCGGGAGCTGAGAGCGGAGAGCCGAAAACTGACCGCCGATCGCGTTACGGTTTGATCGTCAGCACGTGCCCCGCGGAGTACGCATTGAACTCCGGCGCGTACATCGACTGCACCGTCGCCGGCGCGACCCGAAAGTTGCCCGCCATGTTCGCGCGCAGGCGATACTTGAACGTGTACTCACCGACCGGCAAGCGGCTGAAGAAAAAGTTCGAGCCGCTGTCGCGGGTTTCTTCATACCAAAAAATGCCCAGATCCCATTTGTAGCCCGATGTTTGCGTCTCGGGCTCGAGGCCTGACGCGCGCGGATCGCGGAGATGCACGTACTCAGCCTCGTGTTTCGTTTTCAGAGACACATGCACTTCAACTTGATCGCCCACGGCGAGTTTTTCGCCGGCGGTCAGTGGTTTCAAGACGTACTCGGAGCCTTGGCGCACGCGTTTAAAATACGCACGCTCGACCGCGAAGAAATCGCCGCGCGAGGCTTTGGGCAGCTCTTCAGTCGAGAAGTGCCAGGTCGCCGATGCGAACGCCATGCCCGGCCCGTCTTTCGCAACCGTGATTTTCGACGCGGTCTTCGGGTCGACGCGCGGACCGTCGATGACGATCTGGTTCTTTTTGCCGGTGTACGTGTCGGGCTCGAAACTGAACTTGGTTTCTTGGTTGGCGACGTTCACCGTCACGCTTTCGCGCGTACCCAGCTCGGCATTTTGATCGAGGTAATGGGTCAGCGAGTAAATCGCCTCCGCCGTCGCCTTCGTCGAGCTCCAGTGATTCAGCTTCTTGTTCAAAAAGAGCCACTGCACGAGGCCTTCGGTACGCTTGTCCTTCGGCATCAGCTCGAGCATCGTGCGCAAAGCGAACGCGTGGGTTTCGACCGTGTCGTTATACCAGAGCCAGGAGCGCTCTTCGCGCGCCCAGTGCGTGCCCTCGAGCTCGTCGGTCTTCGACGAATCCATCACCGACTCCCAGACCTTCACGGCGTCGTCTTTGCGGCCCATGCGGTGGAGCGTAAGCGCCAGATACCCTTTTAAATAAGGCGAATGCGAGCGCCACTGCTTGAAGCTGTAATCGAGCATTTCGCGGCGATCGGCCTCGGTGAAGGCGCCGCCCGTCCAGCTCAGGTCGGGGTAATTGCTGAGCACGTAATTGAAAAACGTCACGTACTCCCAGCAGCAGCCGTCTTTCATCCACTTTTGAATGTCGTCGCGGAACACGGTTTTCAGGTACCGCCAGCCGGAAACGATCATGTCTTTCGGGACTTCGACTTTGAACTCGAGCGCCTTGGAGAAGCCATACAGGATATAAAGCGTGATGTAGGCGTCGGGCGGGCCGCCCTTGAACCAGGGGAAAGCCCCCGAGTCGAGCTGCATCTTGCGCAATTTTTCGAGAGACGAGCTCCGAACCGCCTCTCGGGTTTTCTTTTGAAGCACGTTCGAGACGAGCTCCTCTTGCGCGCCGCCTTTCGCCTGCAGAAGCCACGGGCTTTCCTCGAGGGTCATGCGGCGATTGGGGTCGGCGTCGTCGAAGCTTTCGAGCTGGGTTTTGCGCGCCGACATTTTCTCGGCCATGCGCTCGACCGCGGGATACTTGTCGAGAATGGATGACACGATACCCGTCGCAAGAAACCGGTTGAGCGTCTGCTCGGTACACTCATACGGATAGTTCACGAGATAAGGCAGAGACTGAAGGACGCCGTAAAAAAGCTGCGCATCGACGGTGACGATCATCTTTTCGTTGATCAGGGACTTGTCTTTCGAATCCGCCAAGTCTTTGAACTCGAGCGTTTTGACCGACTTATTCTTGAGCACGGTAAAGCGCGATTGGGCCAGATGCATACGGCTTGGCAGAACCGGAAACGGCCGGCGCTCGCCGTCGGAGAAGTTTTTCGCCCGCGCGGTCACTTTGAACGCGTACGTGCCCACGCGCTTCGGCGTTTTGATTTGGAACGTCAGCGTGGCAGCTCCGTTCTTCGGCGCCGTAAATGACTTCTTCGTATCCTTCGCCGTCAGCCCGAAGTCGGCGATGACGCTTTTCTCGTTTTCGGGGTTCTGAATCTCGAACGAAAGCTCGCCCGTGAGCGGCGAATCGGAGGCATT
>DASUEL010000249.1:0-2839 GCA_036275095.1 Bdellovibrionales bacterium | reverse complement strand
CTAATGCACCTTCGTTCGACAACACCGATTGAGCTCAATGGACTCGTCAAACATTACGGCGACGTCAAAGCAGTTAATGGCATTGATTTACAGATGCGGCAAGGAGAAGTTTTCGGGCTTCTCGGCCCCAATGGCGCCGGCAAAACGACCATCATCGCGATCTTGATGACGCTCGTGAAACCGACCCAAGGCCGCGCTTCGATTTTCGGCTACGACGTCACCGAAGGCGTTCGCGCGGCCAAGACGCTCGCGGGCTTCGTGCCGCAAGAGCTGATCAGCCACGGTTTCTTTTCGGTTCTCGAGGTCCTGCGGTTTCACTCGGGCTATTACGGCCTGAAGAACAACGAAGAGCAGATCGAGCTTTTGCTCAAGCGCCTTTCGCTTTTCGAGCATCGCCATAAAAAAGTGGCCCAGCTGAGCGGGGGCATGAAACGGCGGATGCTGATCGCGAAAGCGCTGGTTCACAAGCCCAAGCTTCTGGTTCTCGACGAGCCCACGGCGGGCGTCGACGTCGAGCTTCGCTCCCAGCTCTGGGAGTTCGTGCGCGAGCTCAACCGCCAAGGCACGTCGATTCTCTTGACGACGCACTATCTCGAAGAAGCCGAGCAGCTCTGCGACCGCATCGGAATCATTCATCACGGTTTGCTCCGCCGCGTGGGTGAAACCAAAGCCCTCGTGCGGCAGCTCACGACCAAAGAAGTCACGATTTATCTGAGCGAAAAGCTCAGCCGGGTCGACTCCCCGTTCTTGGTCAGCCAAGAAGACACGAAGGTGATTTTTCGGGTGTCGCACGAAGTGACGGTCGGCGAGTTGATATCGAATTACAGGCTTTCGGTCAAAGACGTCTCAGTGCGCGAAGGCCGGCTCGAAGACGCGTTCAAGAGCGTCGTGTGGGAGAAAAGCCATGCAAAATGAGCTGACCTGGACTCCGTTTCGCTCGCTCCTCAAAAAAGAGATCGCGCGTTTCATGCGCGTCATCGTTCAGACGATCCTGATTCCACTCGTAAACTCGTTTCTGTACCTGCTGATCTTTGGAGTCAGCCTCGGCTCCGCGATCCAAACGTCGGGCGGAATGCCGTATTTATCGTTCTTGATTCCCGGCATCGTCATGATGGCGGTTCTGAATAACGCGTTTCAAAATTCATCGAGCTCGGTGATCACCTCCAAGTTTCACGGCGACCTCGAAGATTTGCGTATGGTTCCGCTCTCGCCTATTCAGGTGATCGCGGCGTTCAGCCTCGGCGGGTTGATTCGCGGCCTAATGGTGGGTCTCGTCGTGTGGGCGGTCGGCCAGGCACTCCACGTTTACACGCTCGGCACGTGGCTGCCGACGCACAATATTTTCATATTGCTGCTGTTTTTGACCGTAGGCGGGCTCGCGTTCGCCCAGCTCGGCATCACGATCGCGTTCGTCGCGCGCACGTTCGATCAAATGAGCGCCTTCGGCGGCTTCATCCTGCTTCCGCTGATGTATCTTGGAGGCGTCTTCTTCTCGCTCGACCAACTCCATCCGTTTTGGCGCTATCTCTCACAGCTCAACCCGATGCTGTACTTCATTAACGGTGTTCGCTATGGAATGCTCGGCCACTCGGACATCGCGTGGACTCAAGCGGCATACTTCTCGATCGCGAGCCTCGCCGTCGTTTGCGCATTAGCATGGCGAAGCATAAACAAAGGCAATTACGGCCGCTGGTAGGCTTTTTCTTTCCGCTTTTCGACTTGGAAGCCCGGGGTTCCGTACTTTTTCAGGTATTTGTCGAACCAAAAGCGGACGTCCGAGTTGCGGTAACTGTAGTGCTTTGGGTTCGGGATGCCGACCCAATTCGGTTTGTGCCCGTCCATGTCGATGTCGGCCATTGAGTCTTTGAAGCGGTAGTTCCATTGCACGCTCGGCGGGTTGCCGCGTTTCGTGTAGCCCTGGATGTCATACCCGCAATGAATGGAGCCGCCCATCGTGGTGTGGCCATTGAACTTCACTTCTCCCGCCTCGTCTTTGCCGCCGTTTCGGGTGGCATAGCGGCCGCCGCTGCTGCGCCAGGCCTCGAACCGCGACGGGTCCAAAACCGCGCGGATCCGGTCGCCTTTGACCGCGTCGATCGCGACGATCATTGAGAGGGCGTCGTCGTCTTGGCCCGCGCCGTAGCTGATGCGAATGCTGGCAAGCGTGTGAAGGGTCGCGAAGAGGCTCGAGCCCTGCTCATTATATTTCGCGAGCCAAGCTTTGTAGGCCGACTCCGCGTCGCCTTGACCGTTGAAGAGCTTCGCAAGGTAGGCCTCAAGAAGCGGGCGAATGCGCGGGCTCACTTTGCTCCATGCCGGGAACTGCGTCGCCACGAACTTTGAATCGCTGTCGTCGGGGACCTCTTTTGGATTCAGGCACAAACGCTCGCCGCTGGGGCCCGCCTCCTGCGCGAATGAGACCGAAAACGAAAGGCAAACTGCCGCAACTCCCACTACCAACGTCTTCAATGACATGGTGGACTCCTCCGTAAGTGACTTCATTTTTGCGTCTTTTCGACTTATGTCCAAATACTAAGGTCGTAAGGTCCAGTTCGTGTGTTGAGGTTTCGTTAATTTTGAATCGGTGGCTGGACCAAAGTTTTGAGTATGTCTGGCTGAAGGTCCGGGAAGCTCGGCCGTGTCGCTATTGGCCGGCGAGTGACGTGAATGGGCTCCCGGCTGCCGCGTGAAAATTCTCTCTTGTGCCGTAAGCGGTTAGACAGTGGACGTTTAACGCCTGTCTTAGTACCCGCGGCCGAACGCCTTCGGAAGTGAGGCGCGTTATAGAGCGAAGCCGCAGGTCTCATCGAATCACGAAGACGAAACTCTTAATGGCATC
>DASUEL010000248.1:0-3528 GCA_036275095.1 Bdellovibrionales bacterium | reverse complement strand
ACTGATCAGCTGGGGCATCGCCTTTTTCGAATATTGCTTTCAAGTGCCGGCCAATCGCATCGGCCACGGCACGTTCTCGGGCGCGCAGCTCAAGATCATTCAAGAAGTGATCACGATTCTGGTCTTCTGCGGATTTTCGGTCTGGTACCTCAGGGAACCCATCCGCTGGAACCACGCGGCCGCGTTCAGCCTGATCGTGGCTGCCGTCGCTCTGATTTTCTACGAATGAAATCAGTGCTCCTTTTTTTGCATGCCCTCGTGCGTGAGCACCGGGCCATCCGCCTTGCCTAACGGCTCGAAGGCGCGGTTCTTTCGCTCTTCGGGCCGCCAATCGTCGTCGGGCGCGATGAAGTCGGGGTCGACATCGCCCGGCTTCAGGCCGTACACCCCTTGGATGTCGGTGTCTTTCACCGCGTAGGTTTTCGGCTCTTTGTCGGTTCGCGTTTGGCTTCCATCGATCGCGTTCGGGATTTTGTCTTCGTTTTCCATGAGCCGATCATAAAAACGGAACGGTCACGAAACCTCGATGGAATCTTGATCTTTTCTATTATTTTTGGTTCCGAGCGCATGCTCCCGTACCTTTTCTATGAAGGTCTCGCGCTGGATCGGTTTGGTCAGGTGATCATTGCAGCCGGCCTGAAAGGTTTTTTCCCGCTCTTCTTTGAGCGCATGCGCCGTCAGAGCGACGATCGGCCTTTTGAAGCCCAGCCTGCGCAGCTCGCGGCTCGCCTCGTAACCGTCGACCTCCGGCATTTGGATGTCCATGAGCACGATGTGATAGTCGCGCGCAAGCGCCTTCTCGATCCCTTCGCGCCCGTTCGAAGCGTAGTCGACCTCGGCCCCCGCCATCTTCAAGAACCGGCCCATCAGGACTTGGTTGTCGATCACGTCATCGACGAGCAGCACGCGAACTCCGCTCAGCGCGCCGTACTGAGGAACGCGGGATTGCGGCGTCGAGCGGCCGGCCGGGGCCATCACGCTGGTGACGCGCGGAACGCCTTCGACGCTGCCGGCATCGACTCTCACTTCGAAAACGCTTCCGCGGCCGGGCGCGCTTTCAAGCAGCTCGACGTCGCCGCCGAGCCCGCGCGCCAGCCGCCGCGAGAGCGCGAGGCCCAGGCCCGTCCCCCCGAACCTGCGGGTCATGGAGCTGTCGGCCTGAGTGAAGGGCCTGAACAATTTCGTCGCCTGCGCGCGTGAAATGCCCGTGCCCGTGTCGGCGATTCTGAAGTAGATTTGCGCCGGCCGCGCCGAGGCCTCGCGCAGGCCGGCCGTAACGCGAACTTCTCCGGAGTGCGTGAACTTGATCGCATTGCCGATGACGTTCACCAAAATTTGGCGCAGCCGCGTGGGGTCGGAGACGATCGTCGCCGGAAGCGGCGTCGCCTGATCGAATTCGAGCAGAATCTCTTTCTCTTTGGCCTTGATCGCGAGCACGGCGCGCACGTCTTTAAGCAGATCGGCGATGCTGAATCGGATGCGCTCGAGCTCCATTTTGTTCATCTCGATTTTCGACAGATCGAGTATGTCTTCGATGAGATCCGACAAGAGCTCGCCGTTTCGCCGAATCGTCTCGACATACGCCAGCCGCTCGCGATCGGTCAGCTGCGGGCTCTGCAGGAGCTCCGAAAACCCGAGTACGGCGGCAAGCGGCGTGCGAATTTCGTGGCTCATGACGGCCAAAAAACTCGTCTTCGCCTGATTCGCGACATCCGCTTCGAGCTTCGCCTTTTTCAGCTGCTCTTCGGCGACTTTCCGCTCCGTGATGTCGACCATCACGACGAGGCCGCCCGTGACGTTCCCGAGCGGGCCTTTGAGCGCGGTGAGGTGGGTGACGTACCACAGTCCTCTGAGCTCCAGCTCGGTCACGAAGCTTTCGCCTTTGAGCAGACGGTCGAACAGCTCTTTGGAATTCGAGAATATCGCGCGCACGTCACGGCCGACGGCTTGGCCGGGCCTTAGCCCGAGATGCTCCAGGCCTTTGCCTTTCGAAAGTATGACGATGCCGCGGGCGTCGAGCGCCCAAAGCGCCACGGGCGCTTGAGTGACGAGCGTCTCGAGACGCTGCAAAGTGGTGCGAGTTTCCATCTGCGCCGCGCGGGCCCGCTGCAAGAGCAGCCGCTGCCGGTCGAGGTGGCGGCGATCGGACTGCAAAATCACGAATAGCAAAAAGCTGACGAGCAAACCGCTGAAAAGCCCGAGGTGCAGGAGGTAATCTTGCGTGCGTTTCTCGAACGCGGGCAGCGTCGAGACATGAATGCCGAGCGTGCGCCCGCCAATGTTGAGGCTTTCTCGCCGGGTAAATTCGGAGCGGCGCCCGCGCTCGAGCGCGTTCAGGCCGCCCGTCTTATTGTAGAGCAGACTTTCGCCGTCGAAGTTTCCGCCATCGTACACCTCGAAGTCGGCGAGCGGCGAGTTGCGCGATTCGTTTTCGAAAACGCTTTCGAAAAGATCCTGCGCGCGGTAGGGGCTGTATACGTATCCGATCAGAGCGCGGCGGCGCTCGTCGACGGTAGAGATCGGATACGTCAGATCGTAAACCGGCACATATATCAAGAAACCCGGCTGCGCCTCCTCGCTCGTCTCTTGCACGAGCCGCACCCGCGCGGTCATCGCGGGCTCGCCGGTATCGCGCGCCCGGTCCATCGCCTCCCGGCGCACGGGGTTCGAGTACATGTCGAAGCCGAGGGCACGGTGGTTCCGCCAGTCCAGCGGCTCGAGATATAAAATCGGAAAATACTCGTCGCGTTTTCCGGGCGGCCAGATTCTGTAATCTTCGATGCCGTTGCGGCGCATGCGCGCGGCATGGCCTTTGAGCTCCCACTCCTTCATGCGCGGAGCGAAGCCCACCCCTTGAATGCCCTCGTACACTTCGGTCACGCGCATGTTCTCGACGTACTCGCGAAACTGCCGGGCGGTCGGCCGGTCGATCGAAGTGAACAAGCCGCGCGTCTGGACGAGCGAGTTCATGTTCATCTTCAGGCGCTCCTCGATGGAGCCGAATATGTCGGAAACGATCTCCTCGAAATGAGCCTGCTTTTGCATGTGGGAATATTCGCGGGCGTGATACCACGCCACGAGTGTGAGCGTCACACCGAATAAGAGAACCGCGAACGGCGATAATGATTTGCGCAGGTCAGCCATGCTGAGGGCGGGTTTATCAAGCGGCACCCAGCGGAGCAAGCGTTGTGCGCCCGGCTCCCGCCCTAATTTCACTGTTTGCCGAAATACTCCGGGCCCGAATCAGACGGTTCGAAGTCGTCGTTGACGGGGCCGGACTCCATCGCGCGCGTCAATCTCGGCGGGCGGCTCTGGCTTGCTTGCCGATTGCTTTCTTCGATATCGCGGCTCCCCTCGGCCGGTTCGTCGTGCGGCTGCCAATTGCCCGGGTTCTGAGCGCGTTTTTGGGCGTCGGTGTGCGGTCGAACGTCATCATGGGTCATGAGGCCCTCCAAAAGTCACATTGTCGAAATCGGATCGCATAGCTCCGTTTCGACTATTGTTACCGCCGGAGTCTGCGGAACATTG